>JBQMQB010000222.1:0-4513 GCA_052172715.1 Giesbergeria sp.
GTCTCGTTCATCGCAGTTTCAGGGTCGAGAGACCGATAAGACACAAGAGCATGGTGATGATCCAGAAACGCACGACGACCTGGGTTTCTTTCCAGCCGCTCTTTTCAAAATGGTGGTGCAGCGGTGCCATCTTGAGCAGCCGCCGACCTTCGCCGTAGCGGCGCCTGGTGTACTTGAACCACATCACCTGCGCCATCACCGAGAGTGCCTCGACGACAAAGATGCCTCCCATGATGGCAAGCACGATTTCCTGGCGCACGATGACGGCAACGGTGCCCAGTGCTGCCCCCAGCGCAAGCGCGCCCACGTCGCCCATAAAGACCTGCGCCGGATGGGTGTTGAACCAAAGAAAGGCGAGGCCTGCGCCAGCCATGGCTGAGCAGAAAATGAGCAGCTCCCCCGCGCCCGGAATGTGCGGGAACAAGAGATATTTAGAAAACACCACGCTGCCTGTTGCGTAGGCAAACACACCGAGGGCCGAACCCACCATGATCACCGGCATGATGGCCAGGCCATCGAGCCCGTCTGTCAGGTTGACCGCATTGCTGGAGCCGACGATCACCAGATACGTCAGCACGACGAAGCCAATGACCCCCAGGGGGTAGCTGATTTCCTTAAAGAAGGGCACGAGCAACCCGGCCTGCGGCGGCAGGTCGACGGAGAACCCGGAACTCACCCACCGAAAGAACAGATCGAAAGCCTTGGGGTTGGAGCCCTCGGAGATGCTGAACACCAGCGCCAGCGCCGCCAGCAAACCAACGAGAGACTGCCACATGTACTTCTCACGCGAGCGCATGCCGTTCGGGTCCTTATAGACCACCTTGCGCCAATCGTCCGCCCAGCCAATGGCGCCAAAGCCCAGGGTGACGATGAGAACGATCCAAATAAAGCGGTTCGACAGATCGGCCCACAGCAGCGTGGATACCGCGATGCACAGCAGAATCAGCACCCCGCCCATGGTGGGCGTACCACTCTTGATATGGTGCGTTTCCATACCATTGGTACGTATTGGTTGGCCAATCTTGAGCGCCGTAAGCCGCCGGATCACGCCAGGGCCGGCTGCAAGGCCTATCAGCAGCGCCGTCATCGCCGCCATCACCGCACGCAGTGTGAGGTACTGAAACACGCGCAAAAATCCCAACTCGGGCGAGAGCGACTGCAGCCATTGCGCAAGCACCATCAGCATGCGGCACCTGCGACATCAGTGGGTGAGGATGGCTTGCCCAAACGCAGATCCTCTGCGGCAGCATCTGCCTGCGCAGCTTCGATAAGGGTGTGCACCACACGCTCCATGCGCATGAAGCGCGAACCTTTGACCAGCACGCTGGCCACACCTGGCAGTGCAGCGCGCACTGCCAGCTGCAGCGCCTCCATGCCATCGAAATGACGCGCACCGGGGAACGCTGCGGCCGAACGTGCCGACTGCTCACCCAAGGCAAACAACTGCTCGATGCCACGCGTATGGGCATGGGCACCGGCCTCGAAGTGAAAGCGCGGTCCTTCATCCCCCACCTCGCCCATGTCGCCCAGCACCAGCAAACGCGGACTGGGCAGATCAGCGAGCACCTCGATTGCGGCGTGGACTGAATCTGGATTGGCGTTGTAGCTGTCGTCCACCAGCACAATGGCGCTGCCCTGAACCTGCAACTGCAACGCACGCGAGCGACCAGCGACAGCCCGAAATTCGCTTAGTCCGCGTGCGATGGCAGCCAACGGGACACCGGCCGCGAGCGCGCAGGCTGCTGCTGCCAGTGCGTTGCGCAGGTTGTGACGCCCCGGCATAGCCAACTCAAACTGAAACACTCCCTGCGGCGTGGCGCAACGCGCCTGCCAGGCAATGCCCTGCCAGTGCGCGGTCTGCACATGCAGCCCACCGTGCTCCAGACCAAAACTCAGCACGCGCCGTGTGCCGGCGAGCTCGCGCCAGACCGGTGCAAACGCATCGTCATTCGGGAAAACTGCCGTGCCTCCTTGGGGCAGCACAGCCAGCACGCTGCCGTTCTCGGCCGCCACCGCTTCCACGGTGTGCATGAATTCAAGGTGCTCGCGCTGCGCGTTGTTGACCAGCGCGACAGTGGGTTTGGCGGCTGCAGCGAGGTGGGCAATTTCGCCTGGGTGGTTCATGCCTAGCTCAACCACAGCAAACCGGTGCATCGACGTGAGCCGCAGCAATGTCAGCGGCACGCCGATGGCATTGTTGAAGTTGCCCTGGGTGGCCAGCGCCGCATCGCCTGCGTGTGCTGTAAGGATGCAGGCGACCATCTGCGTGACCGTGGTCTTGCCGTTGCTGCCGGTTATGGCAATCAGCGGCAGGTCGAACTGCGCACGCCAGCCCGCAGCCAAAGCGCCCAATGCAGCGAGCGGGTCGGGCACTTCTATGCCCGCCAGCCCAGCGTCGTGCAGGCCACCCTGGGCCAGCGCAGCAGCGGCGCCCAACGCGGCGGCTTGTGGCAGAAAGGCCTGCGCATCGAAGTGTTCGCCGCGCAAGGCGACAAACAAATCGCCCACCTGCAAGCTGCGCGTGTCTGTGTGCACCCGCATGAGCGGTGTCGCCGGGTCGCCGACCAACCGTGCTTGCGGCTGGCTGGCGCGCACCCAATCAAAGGCAGTCTGAAGCGTCAACATAGGCGTCATGCACTGGCTCCCCGGCGTGCAAGTGCGGCACGTGCGTGTTCCATGTCCGAGAAAGGTCGCTTCACACCGGCTATCTCCTGCCAAGCCTCGTGGCCCTTGCCCGCAATCAGCACCACGTCGGCAGGTGCCGCATCCTGCAGAGCCTGCGCGATGGCGGCGGCGCGGTCGGGCTCGGCGCGCACGGTGTTGCCCATAAGGGTGCCCAGCAAAATTTGGTGGACGATGGCTGCCGGGTCTTCGCTGCGCGGGTTGTCGCTGGTGACCACCACCTGATCGGCGTGGTGCTGCGCTGCCGCACCCATGAGCGGGCGCTTGCCCGCATCGCGATCACCACCACAACCAAACACACACCACAGGCGTCCCCCGCGCTCTGACGCCAGCGGACGTAGCGCCTGCAAGGCTTTCTCCAGCGCATCGGGTGTGTGCGCGTAATCCACGGCGACAAGTGGTTGTCCAGGCGTGAGCAATCGCTCCATGCGGCCCGGCACTGGCGCCAACCGCTCGCAGGCGCGCACGGCGGCGGCCAGAGACACACCCAGCGCGCGCATGGCGGCAATGACCCCGAGGAGGTTCGATATGTTGTATTGGCCGATCAGCGCCGTTTCCAAACGCTCTTGCTGCGCGCCTTCACTTAGCAGGCATTGCAGGCCTTGCGCACCGAGCGCCACTTCGCTGGCAGACAGCCGTGCCGGACCAGTTTGTGACACGGTCCAGAGATCCAGCCCCGCAGCCTCGATCTGCGGCTGCAGGCTCGCCGCGGCTGCGTCGTCCATATTGAGCACCACCGCGCGCAGGCCCGGCCACGCAAACAGCGCGCACTTGGCGTCAAAGTATGCCTGCATGCTGCCGTGGTAGTCGAGGTGGTCTTGGGTGAAATTGGTAAACACCGCCACCGAGATGTGCGTACCCGCGAGGCGTTGCTCGACGATGCCAATCGACGAGGCTTCGATGGCGCAGCTGTGGGCGCCCGCGTCCACCATGCCGCGCAGGCCGCGCTGAAGGCGCACCGGGTCCGGAGTGGTCAGACCAGTCTCTTCAAGTGCATGCGCAAAGCCCATACCTAAAGTGCCCACCAAAGCGCACGGCGAGAGGTTTTGAGACTCACAATTCGATAGCGCGTGCGCCAACCACCAAGCGCTACTGGTTTTGCCGTTGGTGCCGGTAAAGGCCACCATCTCCAGGCTCTGCGAGGGCGCGGCAAACCAGGCAGAGGCGATCTCGCCCATGGCGGCTTTCAGACCCACAAGTGCGGCAACATCGGTACCAGAGAGATCGAAGGCTTCGCCGCCATCCGCCTCCACTAGGCAAACGCTGGCGCCCCGGGTGCGCGCGTCAGCCAAGTGCGCCCGTGCGTCGGTGGCCGCGCCGGGCCAGGCGATGAAGGCATCGCCGGACTGGACCTTGCGGCTGTCTGACTGCAGTGTGCCGCTGGTGCGCTTGCGCAGCCAGGCCAGGGCTTCTGCGGGGGTTTGCAGCAATCGCGTCACAGCGACTCCTCCACCGTATCGGCCACGATCTGTGGCTTGACCGCCATGTCAGGCTGCACGCCCATAATGCGCAGGGTTTGCTGCACGACTTCGCTGAACACTGGCGCAGCCACCGCCCCGCCATAAATCACGCCGTTGCTCGGCTCGTCCACCATGACGGCGACGATGATGCGCGGCTTGTCGATAGGCGCCATGCCGGTAAACCAGGCACGGTACTTGGTAGTGGAATAGCCCTTGCCTACCTGCTTGCGTGCGGTACCCGACTTGCCACCCACTGAGTAGCCCAGGGTCTGAGCCTTTTGTCCTGTGCCGCCGGGGCCGGCTGCCATTTGCAGCATTTTGCGCACTTCGTCGGCAGTGCGCTGCGAGAACACCGGTACACCCACCGCCGA
>JBQMQB010000223.1:0-2575 GCA_052172715.1 Giesbergeria sp.
TGATCTGCGAAGACGCTTGGAACGACAGCGCCAGCAACACGGTCAGCACCTACGCCAGCAACCCCTGGGCGCACCTGGCCGAAGCCGCGCCCGATGTGGTCATCAGCCTGAACGCCAGCCCCTCGCACCACGGCAAGCGCGAGCAGCGCCACCAGGTGCTCAGCGCCGCCGCCACGCGCCACGGCCTGCCCAGCGTCTATATCAACCAAGTGGGCGGGCACGACCAGGCGGTCTACGACGGCGGCTCGTTTGCCGTGGAGCCCGGCGTCGGCGTGGTCTTTGAGGCCACGCGCTTTGCCGAAGAGCTGTGCACGCTGCACTGGGACGGCGCGCACTTCTGCCAGGCACAGGGCCAGCCGCTGACGCCCGTGGCCGCACAAGGCATGGAAACGCCCGAGTTTTACCGCCAGCAGATCGTCCTTGGCTTGCGCGACTACGCCCGTCGCTGCGGTTTCAAGCGCGTGCTGGTGGGCTGCTCGGGCGGCATCGACAGCGCGCTGACGCTGGCGCTGACGGTGCAGGCACTGGGTGCCGACAACGTGGTGGGCATCACCATGCCGTCGCACTACTCCAGCGCCGGTTCGGTCGACGATTCGGTGCTGCTGTGCAAGAGCCTGGGCATCACCCTGCACACACACCCGATCGTCGATCTGGTGGCCGCCTATGCGCGCCAGTTCGAAATCAGCTTTGGCCAGCCGCTGGCCGGTCTGGCGCTGGAAAACGTGCAGTCGCGCATCCGCGGCGTGGTGCTGATGGAATACTCCAACACCCACGGCCACCTGCTGCTGACCACCGGCAACAAGTCCGAAGTGGCAGTGGGCTACTGCACGCTCTACGGCGATACCAACGGCGGCCTGAACCTGATCGGCGACCTGTACAAAACCGAAGTGTTCGACCTGTGCCGCCACCTCAACCAGCAGGCTGGGCGCGAGCTGATTCCACAAACCATCATCGACAAACCGCCATCGGCCGAACTGGCTCCCGGCCAGCGCGACGACGACAGCCTGCCGCCCTACCCGGTGCTGGACGAAGTGCTCAAACTGCTGATTGAAGGCGAGCACCTGGCACCCGCCGAACACGCCACCGCCACCGCGCTGGTGCAGCAACTGCAGCAGGACGATGCGGGCCGCGCGCTGCTGGCGCGCGTGCACCGGCTGGTGGCCACCAGCGAATACAAGCGCCACCAGGCGGCGCCCATCCTTCGTCTGCGCGCCGTGGCCTTTGGCCGGGGGCGGCAAATCCCCATTGCCGCTCGCTATGTTTAGCGTAGCTGCTCGCGCTGGTATCTATTGCTTTCCAAAGATAAAACCGTTTGAATTCAATTAAATTCTAGCGCTAGCTGCTCACTTTTTTGATAGTCCCTACGCTGCGCGCACCGGCACCACACCATTTATGTACGACACCGCCCTCTACATCGGCCGCTTTGAACCTCCGCATGCCGGCCACTTGGCGCTGGTGCAGCGCGCACTGGACAGCGCGCCGCGCGCCATAGTCGTCATGGGATCGGCCTGGCAGGTGCGCTCACCCAAGAACCCCTTCACTTGGCCCGAGCGCGAAGCCATGCTGCGCGCCGCCCTGCCCGCGGCCGACAACGCGCGCCTGCAGGTGCTGCCGGTGCGCGACTACTACAACGAAGCGGTGTGGGTCGAGGCCGTACGCTGCGCCGTGGCCGAGCACACGCCACCGGGCTCGCGCATCGGCCTGGTCGGCCACTTCAAAGACGCCACCAGCAGCTACCTGAGCGCATTCCCCGGCTGGGAGCTGATCCACGTTGCGCGCCAAGGCAGCATCGACGCCACCAGCATCCGCGACGCTTACTTTGGCGCCACACCCGCCACCGTGCAGACCGCGCTCGCCCCTCTGGCCGAGCAGATCCCGGCCAGCACCCTGTCCGCCCTGCACACCTTTGCCCAGCAAAGCGACTACCTGCTGCTGCAAGAAGAGTGGCGCATGCTGCGCGGCTATCGCCAGGCCTGGGCCAGCGCGCCCTACCCGCCAGTGTTCGTGACGGTGGACGCCGTACTGCGCTGCCAAGACCAAGTGCTGCTCATCCGCCGCGCCCACGCCCCAGGCAAAGGGCAACTGGCCGTGCCCGGCGGCTTTATCGAGCAGCGCGAAACCGTCTGGCAATCGTGCCTGCGCGAGTTGGCCGAAGAAACCCACTGCCAACTGCCCGAAGCCACCATGCGCGCCGCACTGCAAGAGGTCGCTGTCTTCGACCACCCCGACCGCAGCCAGCGCGGGCGCACCCTCACCCACGCGCATTACTTTGATCTGGGCCAAGCGCCCTTCCCCACCGTGCAGGCCGACGACGACGCCGCGCAGGTGCTGTGGATCCCAATTGCCCAGCTGGCAGCGCTGGAAGAGTCCTTCTTTGAAGACCACTTTCATATGCTGGACCACTTTTTGGGACTGACCGGGGCACTGCCTGCCGGACACGCGTGGTGAGGCCACTGTCAAATCATGGAGCACGTTCATGATCTCGCAGTACCAGCGATTGGTGACCAGAAGGTCTGCTGGCGCCCAAAGAGGTGTGCCGTTGTGCGCTGGCCCACCTTGATTGCCCAAAGCGCCG
>JBQMQB010000223.1:2675-4503 GCA_052172715.1 Giesbergeria sp.
CTCGGCGCTCTGGCCGCCTGAGAGGAACGCGACGCCTGGCACCGCCGCCGGCACGGCGCGCAGCAGGGTCGCCACGGTGGCGTCGGCCACCTCGTCGACGGTGTCCTGATGGGTGCAGGCCAAGCCCGGCAACACCATGTTGGGTTTGAGCAGCATGCCTTCAAGCAGCACGCCCTGCACATGCAGTTGCTCGAAGACCTCGTGCAGCACCTGCGCGCTGACCTCGGCGCAGCGCTGCAGGGTGTGGTCTCCCGTCATGAGCACCTCGGGCTCGACAATGGGCACAAGCCCTGCCTCCTGGCACAAAGCGGCATACCGCGCCAGCGCATGGGCGTTGACCGCAATGCATGCAGCGCTTGGCTGGCCCGCGTCGATCGCGATGACAGCACGCCACTTGGCAAACCGCGCACCCATCGCGGCATAGCCCACCAGCCGTTCGCGCAGGCCGTCGAGCCCTTCGGTGACCAATTCCCCCGAATGCCCGGCCAGCGGCTTCGCGCCGGCGTCGACCTTGATCCCGACCACGATGCCCACGTCGGCCAGGGCTTGGGTAAAGGGCCGACCGTCGCGCAGGCGTTGCCGGATCGTCTCGTCGTAGAGGATCGCACCGCTGATGCTGTCGGCCAGATTCGGTGTCGTAACGATCAGTTCGCGCCACGCGCACCGTGCCTCTGGGGTCTGCGGGATGCCAAGCGCCGCAAAGCGCTTGTTGCAGGTCGGGTTGCTTTCGTCCATTGCCAGCAAGCCCTTGTGGTTGTCCATCAGGGCTTGTGCTGTGTCCATGAGCGTGCGGGAGTTCATAGAGCCTCCGATCCGGAAAGCGATCGTTCGACCACCTCCAGTGCCTGGCGAATCGCGCCAAGGATCAGTTTGTCCGCAGCCACCTCGTCGATCTCTGGCACGTCCCATTCGAAGATCGAACGGTACTTTTCGACCAGGCGCTCGACATCTGCAGTCAGCTGCTCGCGGTGCCGGTTGAGTTCGATCTGTTCCATTTTTGCCATGTGGGTGCTCCTTGGTTCCTTCAGATTGCAGAGGTCCAGGTCCAATTCCTGATCTCCGGCATGTCCTGTCCATGCAGGCGTATGTACTTCCGGTGTTCAACCAGCTTGTCGCTCAGACGCTGTTTCAACGCCAGCCCCTTGTCGCCGGTCTGTGGCAGGCGGTCGATGGTGTCCATCACCAGGTGAAAACGGTCGAGGTCGTTCAGCACCGTCATGTCAAACGGCGTCGTGATCGTGCCTTCTTCCTTGTAGCCGCGCACATGGATGTTGTGGTGGTTGGTGCGGCGATACGTCAGCCGGTGGATCAGCCACGGGTAGGCGTGGAAGGCGAAGATGACCGGTTTGTCCTTGGTGAACAGCGCGTCGAAGTCGGCATCCACCAGACCGTGCGGGTGCTCGGTGTGCGGCTGCAGCCGCATCAGGTCGACCACGTTGACGACGCGGATCTTCAGTTCCGGCAGGTGCTCGCGCAGGATGGACACGGCGGCCAGCGTCTCCAGCGTGGGGACGTCGCCGCAGCAGGCCATCACGACATCGGGTGCCGCATCGCCATCGTTGCTGGCCCACTCCCAGATGCCGATGCCTTCGGTGCAGTGTTTAACGGCAGCATCCATCGTCAGCCATTGCGGCGCTGGGTGCTTGCCCGCCACCACCACATTCACGTAGTGGCGGCTGCGCAGGCAATGGTCCATCACCGACAGCAGGCAGTTGGCGTCGGGCGGCAGGTAAACGCGCACCACCTCAGCCTTCTTGTTGACGACATGGTCGATAAAGCCCGGGTCCTGGTGCGTGAAACCGTTGTGGTCCTGGCGCCAGACGTGCGA
>JBQMQB010000224.1:0-4501 GCA_052172715.1 Giesbergeria sp.
CCTGTCCAACTCACCGATTGCATGATCAAGCCCGCATACGCGGCCTCAAACTGGCTGGAGGTGTAGCGCGGCGTGGCGGCTGTGGCTGCGATGCCTGCCTTCATCGCGTAAACCGTGACGCGGTAGAAATGCTTGCCCATGGCCGGATTTGGACCCTGGTAGCCGGTCTGACCGTTGTAGGTCGAGCCCATGATCACGCCAGGAATGGCGGCCAGGTTTGCGTTTTCAGCGATGTTCTGCTCGTTTGCGGGCAGGTTGAATACGTTCCAGTGCACGCAGGCTTCATCGGTCTTGCCGCATGGTGCGGTTTCGTCGTCCATGACGATGGCCAGTGCGGCGGTACCCGGCGGTAGTGACTCAATGCGCAATTGCGGCGAGGTGTTCAGGCCACCCTGGGTCACGGAGGCGTATTTGCGATCAATAACGCCGCCATCGGCATACGAGCTCGAGGAGATCACGAGCAGCGGCACTGTGGGGGTTGAGGTGTAATCCGGGTCGGAGCCACCACCACAGGCAGCAAGCGAGAGCAATGCTCCCATTCCCAGCAAAGCTCTGAACGTCTTCATCTGATTCTCTCTTTCTCGATTGGATGTTGTGATGTCAGGGTGCGCCACCGGGTACTGTGATGTGAGGGTGTGCCACCAGCGCACAGTCTAGCATTCGCGCAGGCGAAGTTTGCGGCTTGGTGGCGGCAGGCCAACACCGGTATTTTGGGTTCGTGGTTCAGCGTTGCCCTAATCGATATCCACACAGTGCATGCCAAATTGCCCTGCGCGTCGATCGGCGAACCAACGCACGAGAGTTTCGCGCACGGTGCGAAAGGCGAGCTCTTCCCACGGTACTTCGTGCTCGGCAAACATCCGCGCTTCCAGCGTTTCGTAGCCAGGATTGAACTGCTCGGAAAGCAGGTCGGCGCGGTAGTACAAATGCACTTGGCCCACGCGCTGCACGTTGAGCACTGAGAACAGCGGCCCCAGCACGATCTGCGCGCCAGCTTCTTCGTCGGTTTCGCGCGCTGCGCCCTGAGAGCTGGTTTCATTCAGTTCCATGAAACCTGCGGGGAGCGTCCATTTCCCCCGGCGCGGCTCAATGGCGCGTAGGCACAGCAGCACGCGCCCATCGGGTAGGGCGGGAATGGTACCGACGACGTTGAGCGGATTCTCGTAGTGCACGCGCCCACATTTCGTGCAGATAGCGCGTTCGCGCGTATCGCCGTCGTCGGGCAGGCGGTAGGTCACGGCGCTGCCGCAATCACGGCAATGTTGGATGGGGCTGTGCAGGCTCATGCGAAATTTTTAATAGGGATGGCGGCGGTTGCTGGTTTAGTATAGTTCTTCAGCTATTGAAAAGTGAGTGTGCTCACGCCACTCGTAGGCGCAGCGGGGCCAGGCCGTCCACGCCGCCTTCAAGCAGGTCGCCGCGCTCCACAGCACCTACGCCGGCAGGGGTGCCGGTGTAGATCAAGTCGCCGGGCATAAGCTCCCAGGCTTTCGAGAGGTGCTCAATCACTTCATCGACCTTCCAGATCAGCTGCGCCACGTTGCTGCGCTGGCGGTCGGTGCCATTCACCTGCAGCCAGATGCCCGCGTGGGAGATGTCGCTTGCCTGCGCTGCCGGAGTAATGGGGGTTATGGGGGCGCTTGCGTCAAAACCTTTGCCAATGCACCAAGGGCGACCCTGTTTTTTCATCTCGCCTTGCAGGTCGCGCCGCGTCATGTCCAGACCGACGGCGTAGCCGAAGATGTGGCTTGCCGTGTCAAACGATGAGATGTTGCGCCCACCCTTGCCGATAGCCACGACGAGTTCGATCTCGTGGTGCAGGTCGTGCGTCAGGCTGGGGTAGGGCAGAACGGTGGGCGCTTCGCCTGCCGCCAACAGCACGGCGTCGGCAGGTTTCAGGAAGAAAAAAGGCGGCTCGCGGCCCGTGAAACCCATTTCCTTGGCGTGCTCTTCGTAGTTGCGGCCCACGCAGTAAATGCGGTGCACAGGAAAGCGTGCGTCGCTGCCGAGCACCGGCACGCTGGTCACAGGTAGAGGAGGGAAGACGTAGCTCATGCAATGCCTTTGAAGGGAAATTGGGGGGCATGAAGCCATTGGCAGCGCCGATACACTCATTGCCATGGTCAATCCTACGCATTGTCACTCCGCCGCGCAGGCGCAGGCGAGTGCCGGTTGGCTGCAGCCCGACTGGCCCGCGCCCACCTGTGTGCACGCCCTGTGCACCACGCGGGCGGGCGGTGTGAGCACCGGAGCTTTTGCCAGCATGAACCTGGGCACGCATGTAGGCGACTCGCGGGAGGCTGTGGACCGCAACCGGATGTGCCTGCAAGCCGCCTTGCAGGCCGTGACGCCGGGCGCACGCGCGGTGTTTCTTGACCAGGTGCACGGCTGCAACGTGGTATCCATCACCGCCGATGCCTCGGATGGACATCGCGCCGATGCGGCGCTGACTGTGCAACCGGGAGTTGCTTGCACCATCATGGTGGCCGACTGTCTGCCTGTGCTCATCACCGACCGGCAGGGCCGTATGGTGGCGGCAGCGCATGCTGGTTGGCGTGGACTGGCGGGCGGTGTGCTGGAGTCGGTTTTGCAGCATTTCAAAGCGCTTAGGCAGGTTTCATATGCCAATGCAGCTATGAAAAACGAGGCAAGCAATGCCGATGCGACACCCATTGAACTGCTCGCCTGGCTGGGTCCTTGCATAGGCCCGCAGGCCTTCGAGGTGGGCGAGGAGGTGCGCGATGCCTTTTGTGCGGCAGATGGTGCAGCCGAGCAGCACTTTGCGCCACAGGGCGGTGGCAAGTGTCTGGCCAACTTGCCGGCCTTGGCACGCCAGCGCCTGGCTGCGCAGGGCGTGGCGCAGGTGTTTGGCAACGATGGCAGCGACGGCTGGTGCACCTTCAACCAAGCGTCACGGTTCTTCTCGCACCGGCGGGAGGGAGGGGTCGGCGGTGGCACTGGGCGCATGGTCGCTTGCATTTGGCTCGGTTGACGCTTGCGAAGAGGTTTGGACAGCGTGGGCGCGTGCCTGCAGTTCTTGCGCGTGAAGTTTGCGCCGTCGCCCCGGCGTGCCCATGATGTAGACGACGATGGACAGCGGCAGCAGCCCATAAAGCACAAACGTGACTATGGCGCCCAGCACGCTTCCTGTGGTGCTGGTGGCTTCGGCCACGGCCATCATTACGGTGACATACAGCCAGGCAATTACTACGACGTACATGGACTTGCTTTAGTAAGAAATTCAATACCCATGGGGCGTTACGATAGCAGTGGCACGCGCAACCGGGCGCGCGCACCAACCGGGCGGCGCCTGCCCACTAGGAGACTGCATGAGTTCCGATTCCCCCTGGGCCCAGAGCGCCCAGCAATTTCAGCAGGTTTTGGGTGAGAGCTGGCAGCGAGCGTTGCAGGCTTTTGAAAAAATTGAACTGCCGGCAGCCGCTGGTGCAGGCGCCCAAGCGCCCATCCGCCTGGCGCCCGACAAACTCAAGGCCTTGCAAGAGCAGTATCTTGCTGAGGCATCCAAACTCTGGACCGAGGGCGTGCATGCGCCCAAGGCGTCTGCCGACAAACGCTTTGCCGGCGAGAGCTGGACCAACAACCCGGTAGCGGCGTTTTCGGCGGCGGCCTATTTGCTCAACGCGCGCACGCTCATGGGCCTAACTGAGGCGATCGAGGGCGACGAAAAAACCCGCGCCCAGGTGCGTTTTGGAGTCGAACAATGGGTGGCTGCCATGGCGCCGAGCAATTTCCTTGCCTTTAACGCCGAGGCGCAGCGCAAGGCGATTGAAACCAAGGGCGAGAGCATTGCCAAGGGCATTGCCAACCTGATGCGCGATATGCGTCAGGGCCATGTGTCGATGACCGACGAGAGCCTGTTCGAAGTGGGCCGCAACGTGGCTACCACCGAGGGCGCGGTGGTCTATGAGAACGACCTGTTCCAGCTGATCGAATACAAGCCGCTCACCGACAAGGTGTACGAGCGGCCCTTCGTGCTGGTGCCGCCGTGTATCAACAAGTTCTACATCCTCGACCTGCAGCCTGAAAACTCGCTCATTCGCTACAGCGCGCTGCAGGGCCACCACACCTTTGTGGTGAGCTGGCGCAACCCCGACGAGTCGCTGGCCCATAAGACTTGGGACGACTACGTCGAGCACGGCGTCATGGAGGCAATCGATGTGGCGCGCCAAATCACCGGCGCCGAGCAGGTGAATGCCCTGGGTTTCTGCGTGGGCGGCACCCTTCTCTCCAACGCCCTCGCGGTGCACGCTGCGCGCGGTGAGCAACCTGTGGCCAGCGCCACCTTCCTCACTACGCTCATCGACTTCTCGGACACCGGTATTCTTGACGTCTTCATCACCGAAGGTTTCGTGCGCATGCGCGAGTTGCAAATGGGCAACGGCGGCTTGATGAAGGGGAAGGACCTCGCCTCTACTTTCAGCTTCCTGCGGCCCAACGACCTGGTCTGGAACTACGTGGTGGGCAACTACCTCAAGGGCGA
>JBQMQB010000225.1:0-4500 GCA_052172715.1 Giesbergeria sp.
CGAAAGACGATACCGGTGTCCGGTGCTGCGGGCCGCAGCGTCAATTCGACGCGCTGACCGCTGTGCAGGCCGACGCCGACGGCACGTGTGAGTGCCTTGATGGTGCGTTGCGGAAGCATCTGTGAATTTTAGGTCTTGGCCCACCAATCTGCTTGGACGCAGGAAGCCCACCCATGTGCAGACGGTAGGCCTGCAAAGGGGTGGGCTTGGCGCGTGGGCGCCAATCGTGCTTTAGTCGGCCTGTCGGCGCAGGAAGGCGGGGATATCGAGCTCGTCCATACCACCCGAGGACAGCGCATCCACACGCGCAGCAGCTTGGTTGCGACCGGTGCGCCAGACGCTGGGGACGGCCATGCTGCCATAGTCTTTTCCACTGGTCTGCTGGCCCATGCCGGCAAACGTACCAACGGATCCAGGCACCTGGAACGGCACGTTGTCGGTACCAGTGCGCACCACCGAAATCGGCTGACGGCGCACATTCTGGCGCGCAAGACCGGTGGCCACTACGGTTACGCGAATCTCCTCGCCCAGACTGTCGTCATAGGCCGCACCAAAAATCACATGCGCGTCGGTAGATGCATACGCGTTAATGGTGTTCATAGCCTGGCGCGATTCGGCCAGCTTGAGACTGCCCTTGCTGGCAGTCACAAGAACCAGCACGCCCTTGGCACCCGAGAGGTCGATGCCCTCAAGCAAAGGGCAGGCGATGGCCTGCTCGGCTGCAATGCGCGCGCGGTCCGGGCCACTGGCGGTGGCGGTACCCATCATGGCCTTGCCAGGCTCGCCCATCACGGTACGCACGTCCTCGAAGTCGACGTTGACCTGGCCGTACTCGTTGATGATTTCGGCAATACCGCCCACCGCGTTTTTAAGAACATCGTTGGCATGGGCAAAGGCTTCTTCCTGACCGATGTCGTCACCCAGCACGTCCAGCAGCTTTTCGTTGAGCACCACGATCAGCGAGTCGACATTGGCTTCAAGCTCGGCCAAGCCATCGTCGGCGTTCTTCATGCGCCGACCTCCCTCCCAGTCGAACGGCTTCGTGACCACGCCGACAGTGAGAATGCCCATATCCTTGGCGATACGCGCAATCACGGGAGCGGCCCCGGTGCCGGTGCCGCCGCCCATACCTGCCGTGATGAACAGCATGTGCGCACCGGCAATGGCTTCGCGGATGTCGTCAGCCGCAGCCTCGGCGGCATCGCGTGCCTTTTCAGGCTTACCCCCAGCGCCCAGGCCACTTGCGCCCAACTGGATGACGCGGTGCGCCTGGCTGCGGGTAAGCGCCTGGGCATCGGTGTTGGCGCTGACGAACTCCACGCCTTGAACGGCGCGCGCAATCATGTGTTCGACGGCGTTGCTGCCGCCGCCGCCGACCCCGATCACCTTGATCTGGGTGCCCTGGTTGAACTCTTCGGATTCGATCATTTCGATGGGCATGTGGTATCTCCTGGTACTTCTGACGGGTTTTTAATAAATGACAAGACGGGAAAACGGGCTCGGGGCGGGCGCCATCGCACGCGGTGCGGATCAGCGCGGCCCCAGCGACTTCGGGGCGGTGGGTGGGGGCGCATGAGCAGATTGGGACTGGCCATGCTAAAAATTCCCCACGATAAAGTCTTTGAAACGGCCAAATGCAGTTTGCACGGAGCCCGTTTTTTGCGCCACCTTAAAGCCGCGCATGCGCGCCAGGCGCGCCTCTTCGAGCAGGCCCATCACGGTGGCGGCACGGGGCTGTGCGACCATGTCGGAGAGCGCACTGGAATATTTCGGGATGCCGCGGCGCACAGGTTTGAGGAAGATGTCTTCACCCAGTTCGACCATGCCAGGCATGACCACGCTACCGCCAGTGAGCACGATGCCCGATGAGAGCACTTCCTCGTAGCCAGATTCTCGAATTACCTGCTGCACCAGCGTGAAAATTTCTTCTACGCGCGGCTCAATAACGCCGGCCAGTGCCTGGCGGCTGATCATGCGCGGGCCACGGTCACCCAGGCCTGGCACTTCGACCTGAGCCTCGGGGTCGGCCAGCAGCTGTTTGGCGTAGCCACTCTCGACCTTGATGTCCTCGGCGTCCTTGGTGGGCGTACGCAGTGCCATGGCAATGTCGCTGGTGATCAGGTCGCCGGCAATCGGAATGACTGCGGTGTGGCGGATCGCACCGCCGGTAAAAATGGCGATATCCGTAGTACCCGCGCCGATATCGACCACCGCGACGCCGAGTTCGCGCTCATCGTCGGTGAGGACCGCCTGGCTCGAAGCGAGCGGGTTGAGCATAAGTTGCTCAACTTCCAGCCCGCAACGGCGCACGCACTTGATAATGTTCTCGGCGGCACTCTGGGCGCCGGTCACGATGTGAATCTTGGCCTCCAGGCGGATGCCGCTCATGCCAATGGGCTCCTTCACATCCTGGCCGTCGATGACGAATTCCTGCGGTTCCACCAACAGCAGGCGCTGGTCGCTGGAGATGTTGATGGCCTTGGCGGTCTCGATGACGCGTGCAACGTCGGCCGGCGTCACTTCCTTGTCCTTTACGGCCACCATTCCGCTGGAGTTGAGCCCGCGAATGTGGCTACCGGTGATACCGGTGTAGACACGCTGAATCTTGCAATCGGCCATCAGCTCAGCCTCCCTCAAAGCCTGCTGAATGCTTTGCACCGTAGCGTCAATGTTGACCACCACACCTCGCTTGAGTCCGTTGCTCGGCGCAACGCCCAAACCGGCGAGTTTGAGCGTGCCACCTGGCAGCACCTCCGCGACCACGGCCATGATCTTGGCGGTGCCAATGTCCAACCCCACCACCACGTCTTTGTATTCTCTTGCCATCGGTCTTAAGCCTCTTGTTGCTCTAGCGCACTACACGGGGCGCGGGTTGGGCTGCCACGGTGGTGACACCGCGCAGACGCAGCGCATAGCCACCGGTGTGGCGCAGATCGGCCGACTCCAGAGCATCGGTGCGGCGCCCGAATTGCGTGGCCACGCTGGTCAGCGTTTGCGTAAATTGATGCGTGCGTGCCTTCACCTCGGCGGGTGTGCCTCCACCAAGTTCGACGACGGCTTCGCCGTCCAACGTAGCGCGCCAACCACCTCGCACCGACAACGTCAGGCCGGTAAGCTCCAGTCCCAATGGCTCAAAGACAGGCGTGAGTTCCCGCGCCATGGCCAGTACCTGCACGGAGCTGCCAGGCGGACCAGAGAGACGCAGCAGATCGTCAAGATCGGTATCGGCCCCGTTGGACTCGAACACCTCACCATCGCTGTTGACCATAGCGGCACCCGATTCCGGGCCCCAGTGCGCCACAGCGTGGTGCTCCATCAGGCGCACGTTCAAGGTACGCGGAAATTCACGCTGCACCTGCGCACTGCGCACCCACGGCACCTGCTCAAACGCGCGGCGCACCTGGCGCAGGTTCACGGTAAAGAAGTTGCCGCTGATCTGAGGCGCCACGTTGGCGCGCAGGGTCACGGCGTTGTTGTGCGCAAGCTCACCCTGCACCACGATGCGGGCAATCGAAAATGCCGGGTGGCGCAGCGCCCACCAAGCTCCGGTGGCAACCGCAAAGAGCGCGCAGGCGACAAACAGCAGCGTCGCGGTCAGGTTCATGACCCGAACGTCGAGCGGCGCGGCCAGAGTGGTCATGCAGCCCCTCCGGGCACGGTGCCACCAGGGGTGTCGAGCCCGGCGCTGGCCAGCAACGTGAGGCACAGGTCTTCGTAGGACATACCAGCCGCGCGCGCCGACATGGGCACCAGCGAATGGCCGGTCATGCCGGGCGAGGTGTTGATCTCTAGCAAAAAGGGCTTGCGATCGCTGGCGCGGATCATGACGTCGGCGCGGGCCCAGCCACGGCAGGCAAGCGATCGGAAGGCCGCCACCACCAGGCGCTGGATATCTTTCTCTTCGGCATCGGGCAACCCGCTCGGGCAGTGGTACTGCGTGTCGTCGGTGAAATACTTGTGCTGGTAGTCGTAATTTCCCTGTGGCGCCACGATACGAATCACCGGCAACGCGTGCGCCGCTGGGCCCTCGCCGAGCACCGGGCAGGTAGTTTCATCGCCCTCAATAAACTGTTCGCAAAGCACCTCGGGATCGTAGCGTGCGGCGAGCGCGTAGGCCTGCGCGCACTGCTCAAGGGCGGTCACCTTGGTCAGGCCCAGTGTCGAGCCTTCGCGCGCGGGCTTGACAATCATTGGGGCGCCAAGTGCCGCCAGCGCCTCTGCCGTTTCATCGCCACTGGCCACCAGTCGCCAATCTGGGGTGGGGAGCCCTTCGGCACGCCAGATCCGCTTGGTCATGGTCTTGTCCATGGCGATACTCGACGCCATCACGCCCGGCCCGGTGTAGGGAATGCCGAGCAGTTCCAGCGCCCCCTGCACCGTGCCGTCCTCTCCGTGGCGGCCATGCAAGGTAATAAAGCAGCGCGCAAAACCTTCGCGACGAAGGTCTCCCATGTCGCGCTCTGCGGGGTCGAAGGGATGGGCATCGACGCCGCGCGACCT
>JBQMQB010000226.1:0-1903 GCA_052172715.1 Giesbergeria sp.
CGCAAGCACGTCGAGTACAAGGAAATGAAGCTGAAGTAATTCAGCGCCTTCCAACAAAAAAACCGCCCGGCGCGAGCACGGCGGTTTTTTTGTGTCTGCAAATCCCTGCTTGCGTTGGTGCGCAACGGCAGTGGGCGTGCGGGGGCTGCGTACAGTTTGGAAAGCAGCTACGGCGAGGGTGGCAGTGGTTTGCGCCGACGCCGCGGAACCAAAAGAGGAGGCGCCCCTACGCGGTTCGCCGCACACCGTGGCGCAGGCTCCGGGCCCGGCAACCCTGGGGTCTGCACTTCGTCGAGCCAACTGGGAAGGCTGAAAGTGCGGCGCTCTCGCAAGCGGTTCATACCCTCATTCCATTCCCAGAGCATCCGCAGGCCAACCGGGGCGAAACCGTCTGTGTGACGAACGTGCCGCACAAGCTCAGGCACCGTCTGGGCAACGGCGGTACAGACACGGTCGACAAGCCCACGCTGGCCACAGCCGGTTTATCCCCAGGTGTGCTGCGGCAGGTACCGCTACAGCGCCTTTTGCCCCTCCCAGGTCTTGCGACCGTCTACGTACATTCTTGGCGGGTTGTTGGCATACGCGTCGTACGCCAAGATGGTGAGCATGTCGTAGACGTGCGCCAGGTTCTTGGCATGGCAGCCTGCATTGCCGAGTGCGTACGTCAACAGCAGCGTGATAGCCAAGTGCGCATTGGCCTCTCGCAGTCCCTTCTTGGGCACGTACTCGCGCACCAAGCGGGCCACGCGCTCCCAAGTGGATTCATACTTGCCGTCAGGCGCCAAGCCGAGCAAGCTGCAGAAGTCCTCAAAGCCTTTGCGGCGCTTTGTGGCTGGCTCGATATCGAACCGTTCCACGACAAGCAGCTGACCATCGTCAGATACCAGCGTACCGGCCACATCAATACCCGTTACCGCCGCGGCCTGCATGCACAGGAGCTCATTCAACGCAACAAACGGCTGGCGCTCCGAGCTCGCCTTCACGATATGGCGCTCCGTTGAGACCACCCCCTTGCGAAACAGCGCCTGCGTCTCTGGGGTCAGAAATTTCGGCACCACGCCGGATACCCCGGACGCCGCATAGCGGGTCATCAAGTCCATAAAGACCTGCCTGGAACCTCGGCCGTGGAGCAGTGGCGCTAGGAGCCTGTCGGCCTTTTTGTCTCGGCTAATGTCTACTTGCGCTGCCAGACAGCCGCAAAGAACCCATCCGTCTTGTGCTTATGCGGCCACAGGCGCAGGTAGCGCGTGCCGGCCTCGCCTCCGCTGCAAAGCTCTGCCGCACCGGGCACCTTGAGTTGGGCCAGCAGCTCGGCCGCCTCCAGCGGCTCAAAATCGGGGTGGGCCGCTGCAAATGCCTCGGCGATCTCTTCGTTCTCCTGCGGCAATACGCTGCAGGTCGCATACACCAACCGCCCCCCAGACTTGAGCAAGCGCGCCGCGCTGGCCAGAATGGCGGTCTGCTTGGCCACCAGCTCCTCAACACCCTTGGGGTTCTGGCGCCATTTCAAGTCAGGATTGCGCCGCAACGTGCCCAGGCCCGAACACGGCGCATCAACGAGCACGCGGTCAATCTTGCCCGAAAGGCGCTTGACGCGGTCGTCCCGCTCGTGCGCAATGGCAGCCGGGTGCACGTTCGAGAGGCCACTGCGCGCCAGGCGCGGCTTGAGTGCATCAAGCCGGTGGGCCGATACGTCAAACGCATAAAGCCGCCCGGTGCTGCGCATGCTCGCGCCCAGCGCAAGCGTTTTGCCGCCGGCACCGGCACAAAAATCCACCACCATTTCGCCGCGCTTGGCGTCCACCAGCAGGGCCAGCAATTGCGAGCCTTCGTCCTGCACCTCAATGGCGCCGCGCACAAAGGCGGGTAATTTAGAAAGCTGCGGCTTGCCCACCGCACGCAG
>JBQMQB010000226.1:2003-4479 GCA_052172715.1 Giesbergeria sp.
CGTTCACGGCATCGCACTGCGCCAGCCACTGGCGTTCGCGATCGTTCAGCGCGCCTTGCAGGAACTCGCGGGCGCCGTGCTGCGCCTTGGGGTTGGTGCGGCGTGCCTCTTCGTCCTGCCAGTGCGCATAACCGAGGATGGCCATGCGCCGCTCGCGCGAGCCAGAGCCAGACGGCGCCATATGGTCGAACAGCAGTTTTTTGCGCAATACGGTGTACACCGTCTCGGCCAGTGCCGCGCGCTCGCGCTGGCCAAGGCCTCGGTTGTCGCGAAAGAATCGTGAGACCACGGCGTCGGCCGGGTGCTCGAAGGTGAGCGCCTGGCTCACAAGTTGGGCGCAGGCGTCTATCAGGGCGTTGGGATGCATGCTGCGATTGTCCCATTCGCGCGCTACCGGGCTCAGCAACCCGCCGGCGTGAGTTCAACTAAAGAAGTGCCGTACGGCACGCGGGTAAATCACATGCTCCTGTGTGAGCACACGAGCGGCGAGCATCTCGGTGGTGTCGCCCGGCAGTACTGGCACCACGGCCTGTTCAAGAATAGGCCCTACGTCTAGCTCGGACGTCACTTGGTGCACGGTGGCGCCAGCGAATTGGCACCCCGCTGCGAGCGCGCGCTCATGCGTGTGCAAACCAGGGAACGCCGGCAGCAGCGAGGGGTGGATATTGAGCAGGCGCCCGGCGTAGTGCGCGACGAAGTCGGTGCTGAGGATGCGCATAAAGCCGGCGAGCACCACCAGATCGGGCGCATAGCCGTCGATGCAGCGTGCCAGCTCCGCGTCAAAAGCCTCGCGCGAAGCGAAGCCCTTGTGGTCCAGCACCTGCGTGGCGATGCCGCGGGCCTTGGCAAAAGCCAGCCCTCCCGCGTCTGCCCGGTTGCTCAGCACGGCCGCCACGCGCACGCCGAGTCCCCGCTTCCAGTCTTCCCGCTCCGCTGCCTGCACGATGGCCGCCATGTTGGAGCCGCCGCCAGAGATGAGAATGACGATGTTTTTCATCCCTTGAATTATCGAGCTATGCCCTTTGACCCCAAAGCCCAGCCTCTCACCGACATTGAAGCCCGTGTGCTCGCCACCCTCATGGAAAAGGCACGCACCGTGCCCGACAGCTACCCGCTCTCACTGACCAGCCTGCTGGCCGGCTGCAACCAAAAAACCACACGCGAACCCGTCATGCAGCTCAATGACGCGCAAGTGCTGCAAGCACTCGACACGCTGCGCAGCGCCGGCCTGGCCCACGAGGGCAGCGGCAGCCGCACCACGCGTTACGAGCACAACTTCCAGCGCGGCATTGGCGTGCCCGAGCAGTCCGCCGTGCTGCTGGGCCTGTTGATGCTGCGCGGCCCGCAAACTGCCGCAGAACTGCGCACCAACGCAGAGCGCTGGTACCGCTTTGCCGATGTGTCGTCTGTCGAAGCGTTTTTGGAGGAACTGCAGGAGCGCTCCGAAGAAAAGGGTGGCCCGCTCACCCTGCTGCTGCCCCGCGCACCCGGCACCCGCGAATCGCGCTGGGTGCACCTGCTGTGCGGCCCGGTAGACCCGGCGCAGCTGCTCGCGACTGCGCCGCAAACGGGCGCCCTTGGCGAGCGCGTGGCGCAGCTGGAAACCCAGGTTGCGGAGCTACAGGCCACCGTGCAGCAGCTGTGCGCCGAGCTGGGCGTGCCCATGTCGCCGCCCGGACAGGCTTAAAACGAACGACCGTGCTACAAAAGCGTCTTCACAGGAGACGCAACGTATGGATCTGGCATTTACCCCGGAAGAACAAAGCTTTCGCGAAGAAGTCCGCACCTGGGTACAGGCCAACCTGCCCAAGGACATTGCCCACAAAGTGCACCACTCGCTGCGTCTGACGCGCAGCGACATGCAAGGCTGGGCCAAAATTCTCGGCAAAAAGGGTTGGCTCGGTTTTGGCTGGCCCAAGGAGTTCGGCGGCCCCGGCTGGACCGCCATCCAGAAGCATTTGTTCGAAGAAGAATGCGCACTGGCCGGTGCGCCGCGCATCATCCCGTTTGGCCCGGTGATGGTGGCCCCCGTGATCATGGCCTTCGGCAATGCCGAACAGCAAAAGCGCTTCTTGCCCGGCATCGCCAGCGGCGAGGTGTGGTGGAGCCAGGGCTACAGCGAACCGGGCTCGGGCTCAGACCTTGCCAGCGTCAAAACCCGTGCCGAACGCGTGGGCAACAAATACATCGTCAACGGCCAGAAGACCTGGACCACGCTGGGCCAGTACGGCGACTGGATGTTCAACCTCGTGCGCACCAGCACGGAAGGCAAGCCGCAGACCGGCATCTCCTTCCTGCTGCTGGACATGAAGTCGCCCGGCGTCACGGTGCGCCCGATCAAGCTGCTCGACGGCGAGTGCGAGGTCAACGAGGTGTTCTTCGACAACGTCGAAGTGCCCGCCGAGAACCTCATTGGCGAAGAAAACAAGGGCTGGACCTACGCCAAGCACCTGCTCAGCCACGAGCGCACCAACAT
>JBQMQB010000227.1:0-4462 GCA_052172715.1 Giesbergeria sp.
GGCCTTCAGGCCAGCGCCACCTTGCGTTCGCACGCGCGGCACTGTCCTACGGCCACGGCGATACTTGTGCTCGCCGCGCAGTCCCACCCCACTGAAGTCGTCTTTTGCCCTGACTGCAGCCGTCTGACCCACCATGCAAACCAAAACTGCCCACACCGTCGCACAAGAACAGGCCTGGAACAGCCGCCAACTCGAAACCCACGTCGCAACACCCCATTTTCATATTTGGACCTATGCCACGCCCACGGTCGTGCTGGGCTGCTCGCAACGTGCACTGCACGCTGAAGTTGCCGCCAGACTGCCGCAGGGACTGGAGCTGGTGCAACGGCCCTCAGGCGGCGGCGCGGTCCTCACGGGGCCCTGGCTGGTAGGCGTTTCAGTGGTGCTGCCCGTAGATCACCCGTGGGTGCGCGGCGGTCTGGTAGACAGCTACCGCGAATTCGGCCTGCTGCACGCGGCCGTGTTGGCCGAGCTGGGCATCGGTGCACGCGCGCTCCCCGACACCGACGTTGCGCAGGCCAACGCGGAGATGGGCGCCACGGTGGACTGGGCCTGCTACGGCAGCCTCGCCCCCTGGGAGCTGACCGACCAGCGCGGCCGCAAGCTCGTGGGGCTGGCCCAGCGGCGCCAGCGCAATGGCATCTTGCTGGTTGCGGGCACCCTCAACACCGTGCCCGACTGGCCGCTGCTGTGCAACGCCCTCGGACACCCCGAGGCCGCGTCAGAAATGCGGCGCCGCACCGTGGCCTGCGAAGAACTGACGCAGACACCTTGCTCCGCTGAAACGCTGGCGGCCCGCCTGCACCAGGCACTGGCGCAGGCGCTGCCAGATGCAGAGCCCACCCATCGCAATTAGGGCAATGCGAAACTTGCTAAAGTGGCGCCCATCGCCGCAGCGGCTCGCGGTGCAGGCAGAGACCCGCCGCCACCTGTCACGTGTACCGGCGACCTCCCAAAATTTCAGCCCTGCACCCGGCATTCGGTAACTACAGACCCCATAAGGATTTTCGACATGGCACGCATGGTTCAATGCATCAAGCTCGGCAAAGAAGCCGAAGGCCTTGACTTCCCACCCTACCCCGGCGAACTCGGCAAGCGCCTATGGGAAAGCGTCAGCAAAGAAGCCTGGGCCGCCTGGCTCAAGCACCAGACCATGCTGGTCAACGAGAACCGCCTGAACCTGGCCGACGCCCGCGCCCGCCAGTACTTGGCGCGCCAGATGGAACAGCATTTCTTTGGCGAAGGCGCCGACGCGGTGCAGGGCTACGTGCCCCCAAGCGCCTGAATCTGACCCCCACCTGACCCACTGGGCGCCCGCTGTGGCGCCTTTTTGTTTCCCGCTCTCTGTGTATGCCCTTGACTCCCAGCACCCCAAGCCCCATCGCAAGCACTGCATTTTTGCGCGGCTGCGGCCTGCCCGCAGCCTGGGCCGGCGCTGCCCAATGGCGAATTCTGGACACGCATGGCGGGTCCGGTTTGAGCTTTTTGGAAACCTGGGCCGCGTGGTGCTCCGACCCGAAGCGGCCGACCATGCTGCACTACGTGGCGCTCACACCCGGCCCGCTTGATGCCGCCGCCCTGCTTGGCGCCGTGCGGCTGCGGCCAGACTTGCACGCCCAGGCCGAATCGCTCACAGCGCAGGCCTGGGGCCTGCTGCCGGGCGTGCACCGCCTGGGCTTTGAAGGCGGCCGGGTGTTGCTGACGCTGGCCATTGGCGATGCGCAAAGCCTGCTGCGCAAAGAACGCTGGCGCGTCGATACGGTGCTTGCGTCGTCCACCGCGCAGCTGCAAGCACGCGATGGGCCCAAGGCCTTGGCGCGCTGCGCTGAGCGCGGCACGCGCCTTGTCGGTCTCGCGGAAAGTACGGAGGTGCGCGATGCAATGGTGCAAGCCGGTTTCGCCCTCGAACCTGCAAGCAGTGGATCGGGCGACACCGCCATGCTGCACGCGGTTTTCCAACCGCATTGGGAGCCGCGCCTGCGTGTCGACCGCACCAGCGGAGCCACTCCAGCCAAGCCTGCACGCTGCGCCGTCATTGGCGCAGGCATCGCAGGCGCGGCCGTCGCGGCCAGCCTGGCGCGGCGCGGCTGGCAGGTAGAGGTGCTGGACGCAGGCAGGGAACCCGCCACCGGAGCATCCGGGCTGCCCGTCGGGCTCTTTGCGCCGCACCTCTCGCCCGACGACAACGTGTTTTCCAGAGTCTCGCGTGCCGGCGTGCGCGCCACGCTGGAGCAAGGTGCACGCGTGCTGCAAGCTGGCACCGACTGGCAACCCGGTGGCCTGCTGGAGCGCCGCCCCGAAGACAACCTCGGCCTGCCCGCAGGCTGGGCAGACAGTGCCGGGGCCGACTGGAGCCACACCGCCAACACCGCGCAACTGCACGCTGCCGCCTTGCCAGGCGACAGCCCAGCGTGCTGGCACCAACGCGCTGGCTGGGTGCGACCAAAGCGACTCGTGGCGAGCTTGCTCGCCGCACCCGGCATCCGCCTGCACACAGGCGGCTGCGTTGCGCAGCTCCACCGGGTGCACGCCGAAGGGGTATGGCAATTGCGGGATGCAAACGGCGCGTTGCTGGCCGAGGCGGAACTCGTGGTGCTGGCCGCCGGGCCAGCCTGCAATGCGCTGGTGCAGTCCCTTGGGCTGGCGCCGCTCCCGCTGGATGCCGTGCGTGGCCAGCTCTCCTGGGGTCTGCAAGGCGCCGACATGGCGTTGCCACCCTTCCCCGTCAATGGCAAGGGGGCACTTGTCGGCCACGTGCCGGCGCCGGAAGGCGGCCTCGCCTGGCATGCGGGTTCCACCTTTGAGCGGGGGCGTACTGAATTGCCACTCACGCCGCAAGAGCAGCAGGCGGCCCACCAGGTGAATTTCGCAAATTTGCAACAGCTCTTACCGAGCGCTGCCGGGCAACTGGCCCCCCACTTTGCCGCAGGCGCGCCCGGCTTACAGACTTGGATGGGGGTGCGCTGCACCTCGCCCGACCGGCTGCCCATCGTCGGCCCCTTGGCGGCAGACCGGCTGCCCGACCTGTGGGTGAGCACCGCCATGGGGGCGCGCGGGCTCACGCGGGCCATTCTGTGTGGCGAGCTTCTGGCGGCACGTTTGCACGCAGAACCACTGCCCGTAGAAGAGCGGCTGGCCCGCGCCATGGGCACAGAACGCTTGGAAGACGTGGCGATTTCTGCATAAGCTTATAGGCATATAGGAAGCACCAAAAAGTCGTTTGTTTTTATAAGGACGCGCCCTAGAGTCGCGTCCATGCCTGATTTCGCATTCGTCTTTGCTGGTTTTCTGGTGGGTTTCATCGTCGGCCTGACGGGCGTCGGTGGCGGCTCGCTGATGACGCCTGCGCTCATCTTTTTCTTCGGCGTGAAGCCGCATTTCGCGATTGGCACCGACCTGCTGTTTGCCGCCTTCACCAAGCTCGGCGGCACCGCCCACATGGCGCGCCAGCGCCTGGTGCCTTGGCGCGTGGTGGGCTTGCTCTGCTCGGGCAGCATTCCTGCTTCCCTTGGGGCGCTGTGGTGGTTGAACCGCATGGGGCCGACCAGCGCACACACACAGCACCTGATGACCAGCACGCTCGGCGTCGCCTTGCTGCTGACGGCGGCCGCCATGCTGTACAAGGTGCTGGCGTTTTCGGCCAAGCACCAGGCCGCAGCCGCCGCAGCGCGCCAAGCCAGCGGTGACCTTGCCACGCAGCCGCGCCACTGGAGTCTGCCGGTGCTCCTGGGCGCCGTCATCGGCTCGCTGGTCACCTTTACCTCGGTGGGCGCAGGTGCCATTGGCGTCACGGTGCTGCTGCTGGTGTTCCCGCACCTGCCGCTGCCGCGCATCGTCGCCGCCGACATTGCCTACGCCGTGCCGCTCACACTCATTGCCGGGCTGGGCCACGCATCGCTCGGCTCGGTGGATTGGGCTTTGCTGGCGCAGTTGCTGGCCGGCTCGCTCCCCGGCATCTGGCTTGGCTCGCGGCTGGTGTCGCGCACGCCTGAGCGCCTCATTCGCTCAGGCCTCTCTCTCCTGCTCGCCTGGGCCGGCGCCAAACTGGTTTTGATTTAAGAGATTTTTTGCCCCATGTACCAATACACCGACTTCGACAAGCAATTCGTCAAGCTGCGCGCCCAGCAGTTCCGCGACCAGATCGAGCGCTGGGAACGCGGCGAGCTGAGCGAAGAGCAATTGCTGCCACTGCGCCTGCAAAACGGCTGGTACATCCAGCGCTACGCACCGATGGCGCGCATTGCCGTGCCTTACGGTGAAGTCAGCAGCGAGCAACTGCGCACTCTGGCGCACATTGCGCGCGAATTTGACAAACCCGCACCCGAGCTGCTGGCGCACGCCCAAGCCACGCAAGACGAGCTTCAGAATGCCCAGCCCGGCGCCACGCTGCCAGCACCGCCGCTGCGTTATGGCTACGGCCACTTCACCACGCGCACCAACTGCCAGTTCAACTGGATTCCGC
>JBQMQB010000228.1:0-4459 GCA_052172715.1 Giesbergeria sp.
GCAGGCGCACCCAGCGGTTTTCGGTCTCGACCCAGAAACGGCGGTATTGCAGGTTAGGCAGAAACCGGCGCTTGGTTCTGTTGTTGGCGTGGGAAACATTGTTTCCCGACATGGGCTTCTTGCCCGTTACTTCGCAGACGCGTGCCATGAGGACACTCCGATACGTTTAACGGCCGCCTGCTGGCGCCTTCAGAATATTCCGAAGGCTCGCTTGCGGCCTCACCTCGCCAGAAAGGGTGGCGGTAACCCGTTTTTGCCATGGCCCCAAAGGGTCTGATAAGGGCGCTCGAAAGAAGCGCCTTATTTGGCAAAGCCATAAATTATAGCGCGCTTCACTGCTGCTCCATGTAGCGCTGGGCATCGAGCGCCGCCATGCAGCCGGTGCCTGCGCTGGTGATCGCCTGGCGGTAGACATGGTCCTGCACATCGCCCGCGGCAAACACGCCGGGTACCGAGGTCTGCGTGGCAAAGCCTTGCAGGCCGCCTTGGGTGACGATGTAGCCGTTTTCCATTTTCAATTGACCTTGGAAAATTTCGGTGTTAGGTGCGTGGCCAATGGCGATGAAACAGCCTTGCAGGGCGAGGTCTTCGGTGTGGCCATCTTGTGTGCTCTTGAGGCGCACGCCGGTGACGCCGGTGACGTCGCCCAGCACTTCGTCCAGGGTAAAGAAGGTTTTGAGCACGATCTTGCCGGTAGCGACCTTCTCCATCAGCTTGTCCACCAAGATGGGCTCGGCCTTGAATTTGTCGCGCCGGTGTATGAGCGTCACCTTGCTGGCGATGTTCGAAAGGTACAGGGCCTCTTCTACGGCGGTGTTGCCGCCGCCCACCACGCAGACTTCTTGCTCACGGTAGAAGAATCCGTCGCAGGTCGCGCAGCCGGAAACACCCTTGCCCATGAAGGCTTCTTCCGACGGTAGGCCAAGGTACTTGGCGGATGCGCCGGTGGCGATGATGAGCGTGTCGCAGGTGTAGCCGCCGGTGTCGCCTTTGAGTGTGAAGGGGCGCTTGCTCAGATCGACCTCTGCGATGTGGTCGAAGATGATTTGCGTCTTGAAGCGCTCGGCGTGCTCCAGAAATCGCTGCATCAGTTCCGGCCCTTGCACGCCCATTACGTCGGCTGGCCAGTTGTCCACTTCGGTGGTGGTGGTGAGCTGCCCGCCTTGGGCCATGCCGGTGATCAGCACGGGCTTGAGGTTGGCGCGGGCGGCGTAGATGGCGGCGGTGTAACCGGCAGGGCCAGAGCCGAGGATGAGAACTTGGGCGTGTTGGGGTGTTGACATGGTAAAAGCTCGGGTTGGGGTTGCACCGCGTAGCACTGCGCTCGGTCTGGGCAGGCAGCTGCCGGGGGGACAAACCTCAAGTATGAATCAAACCACGGCGAGCGCTTGCGCTTGCGCCGCCGAGCCTGTGGCGCACCGCGACCGTAGGCCATCACTGGGAGATGTTTGCATGGCGATGGTGACCAATCTTGATCTTCTGCGGCGGGTGCCGTTGTTCTCGCGCCTCACCATGTCTCAGACCGAGGCACTGGGCAACGCGGTGAGCAAGCGCCGCTTCAAGCGTGGCGAGGCGCTGGTGCTGCAGGGGAAAAAGTCTGACGCGCTCTATCTACTGCTCACGGGCCGCGCGCGTGTCAGTGCCGCCGATTCGCGCGGTCGCGAGGTGATTTTGGCCACGCTGTTGCCCGGCGACTACCTGGGGGAGATGAGCCTGATCGACAACGAGCCGCACTCGGCTTCGGTCCATGCCTTGGTGCAGACGGACGTGTTGGAGCTTGGCCGCGCTGAGTTCGTGCGCTGCCTGGCTGAGAACGCCAGCATGTCGCTGGTGGTGATGCGCGGGCTCGTCAAGCGCCTGCGCCATGCCGACCGCAAAATCGAATCGCTCGCGCTGCTCGATGTGTACGGCCGTGTGGCACATGCGCTGCTCGACCTGGCAGAAACCAATGCCGAAGACCAGGTCGTCATCCACGAAAAGGTCTCGCGCCAGGAAATGGCCAAAACCATTGGCGCCTCGCGCGAAATGGTCAGCCGCGTCATGAAAGACCTGGAAAATCGCGGTTTTATTGAAACCTTGCCAAGCGGCGCGACGCTGTTGTGCAGCCGGTTGAACACCCTGGGCTAAGCTTCCCGATTCATGACGTATTCGCTTAACACTCTGAACGCATCCTCCGCCGACAAAAACCTGCCGCGCAGTGTTGGCGCCCGTTTTGGCCACGAAATTGTGGTGCTTGCGGGCTTTGTGGCCTGCATTGTCTGGCTGCTGGCCCTGTGGAGCTACGCGCCGCAGGATCCGGCCTGGTCCACCTCCGGGGCTGCGAGCGGGCCGGTCCACAACCGCATAGGCCTGGCCGGCGCCTGGCTGGCCGATGTGAGCTACTTTGTTTTTGGTTTCTCGGTGTGGTGGTGCCTGGTGGCGGCAATGGGCGCTTGGATCGGCACGATGGCGCGGTTGCTGCGCGGCGGCGCGCCGCAAGGGGACGATGCGCTGTTCAGGCCCGCGCTGCAGCGAGGCTATTTTTGGGGTGGGCTGGCCTTGCTGCTGATGGCCAGCTGCGCGCTGGAATGGACGCGTTTGTACCGCTTTGAGGCGCTGCTTCCGAGCCACGCAGGGGGCGTGGTGGGGTATCTGCTGGGGCCGGTGGCAATGCGCTGGCTGGGTTTTACCGGCTCGGGCCTTGTCGGCATAGTGCTGGTGGTGCTGGGCTCTGCATTGGTGTTTGGGTTTTCGTGGAGCCGGGTGGCAGAGAGCCTGGGCGCGCGCCTTGAAACGCTCTGGCAATCGCGCCGTGCGCGGCGCGAAGTGGCGATTGACTTGGCCGAAGGTCGGCGCGCCGCCCGCGCCCGCGAAAAAGTGGTGAGCGGCGAGCGCACCGATAGCGAGTTGCACCACCCGACCCCGGTGCAAATCATCGAACCCGTGCTGGTCGATGTGCCGCAGAGCACCCGCGTCGTCAAGGAGCGGCAAAAGCCCTTGTTCACCGACATGCCCGACAGTCGGCTGCCGCAGGTGGATTTGCTCGACGCTGCGCAGCAGCAGCGCGAGAGCGTAGCCCCTGAGACGCTGGAGATGACCAGCCGCATGATCGAGAAGAAGCTCAAGGACTTCGGCGTCGAGGTGCGGGTGGTCGCAGCCATGCCCGGTCCAGTGATCACGCGCTACGAGATCGAGCCCGCCACTGGCGTGAAAGGCTCGCAGATCGTCGGCCTGGCGAAAGACCTGGCGCGTTCGCTCAGTTTGGTGTCGATCCGCGTGGTGGAGACGATTCCCGGGAAGAACTTCATGGCGCTTGAATTGCCCAACGCGCGCCGCCAGACCATCAAACTGAGCGAAATTCTTGGCTCGCAGGTTTACCACGAGGCCAAAAGCCTGCTCACCATGGGGCTAGGCAAGGACATCGTCGGCAACCCGGTGGTGGCGGACCTGGGCAAGATGCCGCACGTGCTGGTGGCCGGCACTACGGGGTCGGGCAAGTCGGTCGGTATCAACGCGATGATTTTGAGCCTGCTCTACAAGGCCGAGGCGCGCGATGTGCGTCTGTTGATGATCGACCCAAAGATGCTCGAAATGTCGGTCTACGAAGGCATACCGCATCTACTGGCGCCCGTGGTCACCGACATGAAGCAAGCGGCGCACGGCCTGAACTGGTGTGTCGGTGAGATGGAGCGGCGCTACAAGCTGCTGAGCAAGCTGGGTGTGCGCAATTTGGCTGGCTACAACGTGAAGATTGACGAGGCCAAGGCGCGCGGCGACTCTATTCCTAACCCCTTCAGCCTGACGCCTGAGGAGCCAGAACCGCTGGAGCGCTTGCCGCACATCGTTGTGGTGATCGACGAGCTTGCCGACCTGATGATGGTCGTGGGCAAGAAGATTGAAGAGCTGATCGCACGCCTCGCGCAAAAGGCGCGCGCTGCTGGCATTCACCTCATTCTGGCGACGCAGCGCCCCAGCGTGGACGTGATCACCGGCCTCATCAAGGCCAACATTCCCACCCGCATCGCCTTCTCGGTCGGCTCCAAGATTGACAGCCGCACCATTCTCGACCAGATGGGCGCCGAAGCCCTGCTGGGCATGGGCGACATGCTCTACATGGCCAGCGGCACGGGCTTGCCCGTGCGCGTGCACGGCGCGTTTGTGTCGGACGAGGAAGTGCACCGCGTCGTCAGCTACCTCAAGAGCCAAGGCGAGCCCGATTACATCGACGGTGTGCTTGAGGGCGGAACTGTGGACGGCGACGGCGATCTATCGCTAGATGGCGAAGCCGGTGGCGAGAAAGACCCGATGTACGACCAAGCGGTCGAGATTGTGCTCAAGGACCGCAAAGCCAGCATCAGTTACGTGCAGCGCAAGCTCCGCATTGGCTACAACCGCTCGGCCCGTCTGCTCGAAGACATGGAAAAGGCGGGCTTGATCAGCGGCCTGACGACCAGCGGCCAACGCGAGGTGTTGGTGCCTG
>JBQMQB010000229.1:0-1292 GCA_052172715.1 Giesbergeria sp.
TTGAAATTTTGCACCACCACATCGGCAGTGGCAGCCAGGCGCAGCGCAGCTTCCAGCCCTCGGGGGTGGCGCAAATTGAGCGCTACGCTCTTTTTGTTGCGGTTGAACAGTGGGAAAAACCCCGCCCCGGCGCCCAGCAGGTGGCGCGTACGGTCCCCTTCTACTGGCTCGATCTTGATGACCTCGGCCCCTAAGTCGGCAAGCACCAGCCCACAAGTGGGCCCCATCACCATGTGGGAAAACTCCACTACGCGCAGGCCTGCCAGAGGCAATGTGCGGCCTTTCGCGGCGTCAGGAGGGACTCCGGGAGCAGAGGGTTCAGATGGCATATAACTTTATCTGGTAGCAAGAAAGGGCGCGGAGCATGATGCCAGAGCATTTCGTGGCGCAGTCGCAACAAAATGGATGAACTGTTCGTTTCTTGCCGTGCTCGCATGAAGGGTCTGGTTTTGGAGCTACTAAACTTGTAGCAATTTCGGTTCGGCGCTATATTGGCTTGCCCGCACGGCGAGCACCAACCCAGTGCCGAATCACCGCCCCAACCATCGCCAGGAGAAGCCGCATGAGCTCAAAGGAAAATGTCGCCATCAACCAGCTGTTTGAACGGCTCGAATGCCGTTATGCACTGCGTGTTTTGTGGGCGCTGCGAGATGGCCACCCACAGACCTTCCGCTTGTTGCAAGACAGCGTAGGCGGCATCACGCCCAACACGCTCAACACCCGCATCAAGGAACTGCGCGAAGCAGGCTTCATGGACCATGGCAGCGACGGCTACATCGTCACCGCCTCTGGCGCCGACCTGCTTAAGCGCCTCTCCGATGTTCAAGCGTTTGCCAACCGCTGGGTTGCAGCGCGCAACAAAAAGTAAGCTGCCCGCAACACATTTTTCGCCACCCCAAGGGCGATATATGATCAAAACCGGCTTCTTCGCTTTATCTATAAGCGCGAGAAGCTATTAAATTTATAGCAATTCGAAAGCATTTCATGGCAATGACCAGCACCAGTTCCGGCCTGCAGTACGAAGACACCGTGGTGGGCGAAGGCACCCAGGCCTCCCGTGGCAGCCCTGTTTCTGTTCACTACACCGGCTGGCTCTACAACGATGGCGTGCAGGGTGCCAAGTTCGATTCCAGCCGCGACCGGAATGACCCCTTTGCATTCAATCTCGGTGCTGGCATGGTCATCAAGGGCTGGGACGAGGGCGTCGAGGGCATGAAGGTCGGTGGCCAGCGCACCCTCATCATTCCCGCCAGCCTGGGTTATGGCGCACGCGGTGCGGGTGGGGTGATTCC
>JBQMQB010000229.1:1392-4434 GCA_052172715.1 Giesbergeria sp.
ACGCCAAACCCACTGAGCATGCCGGCCACCGCACCCTGGCGCGTAGTGCCGCGCCAGAAGATGCCCAGTACCATTACCGGCACAAATGCCGACGCAGCCAGAGAGAACGAGGCGGACACGAGCGGCAGAATATCGGCCGGCTTGAGCGCAGCAACAAAGGCGGCAATCAGCGCCACGGCAAGCAGCGCAAACTTGGTGAGAATCACCCGCTGCTCAGGCGAAGCGTTGCGTTTGCGCTCGCGGAAATACAGATCCCGCACCAAGGCATTGCTGATGGTGAGCAGCAGACCATCGGCCGTGGAAAGCGCCGCCGCGAGTCCGCCTGCGGCCACCAGCCCTGATACCACGTAAGGCAGACCGCCCAGTTCGGGCGTCGCCAGCATGATGAGGTCAGCACCCAGGCGAATTTCGCCAAACTGCACGATGCCATCGCCATTCATGTCTTCGACGGACAGGAGCGATGCATCTACCCGCGACCACTGCGCCATCCAGTTGGGCAGCGCATCGAAGTGGCTGCCCACCAGGTTGTTCATCACCTCGAACTTCACGAGCACTGCGAGCGCCGGCGCGCTGAGGTACAGCAGCGCGATGAAAAACAGCGTCCACGCGACGGATCTGCGTGCACTCGCCACCGTGGGCGAGGTGTAGTAGCGCGTGAGCAAATGCGGCAATCCGGCGGTGCCCACCATCAGGCAGAACATCAGCGCGAGAAAATTGCGCCGCGAATTGGTGAAGGCCGTTTGCTGCTCCGGCGACCCGTCGGGATCTCCGGCAAACGGCTGTGCATGTTCGGGAAGCCCTCCCAGCGGCAAAGCACGGGAATAATTTTCAAGCATTTGGCGCTCCCACAGGGTGCGCGCAGCGGCCGCATCGCGCGGCAGCGCAGAGAGCTCGCGGCTGGCCGCCACGATGAGTCCTACATCGGCGTTCTGCACACGCAGGCGCCCGATACGCTCCCGCAATTGCCCGCGCTCGTACTCCAGGGCTTTGTCCACGTCGCCCAACCTGGCTTCGTAATCCTGCGCGCGGCGCAAATAGGCATTGACGACCTGCATCTCCTGAGGCGACGCCAGAAGAGCAGTCTCAAGATCGGAAATTTTCCCGATCTGCTTGCCGTACACCATGAGCGCCGCCGGGTTTCCCAATTGTTTGTACGCCAGCCAGGAGACCGGAATCAGAAACGCCAACAGCAGCATCACGTACTGAGCCACCTGCGTCCAAGTGATGGCGCGCATACCGCCAAGAAACGAGCACAGCAGCACGCCGCCCAAGCCCAGCATGATGCCAATCTCGAACTGCACGCCGGTGAGGCGCGAGGCGATCAGGCCGATGCCATAGATCTGCGCCACCACGTAGGTGGACGAACACACCACGGCCGACAGGGCCGCAATCACCCGCGGCCAGCGGCCACCAAAGCGCACATGAAAAAAATCGGGCACCGTGTACAGACCCATGGCGCGCAGGTGCGGCGCCACCAAGATAGCCACCAGGCAGAAGCCGCCTGTCCAGCCCAGTAGATAGGCCAACCCCCCTGCTTGCTCGGGCGTTCCAGAGTAGCCCTGCAGGTACAGCGCACCCGAGAGGCTGATGAACGAGGCGGCGCTCATCCAGTCGGCTGCGGCCGCCATTCCGTTGTACATGGCTGGAATGCGCCGACCTGCTACGTAGTACTCGTTGGGGTCGGTGGTGCGCCCATACACCCCGATGGCGGCGTACACCATCACCGAGAGGAACAGAAAGATAGGCCCGATCCAGTGCCGCGAGAGGCCGCGCTGCTCGGCCCAAGCCATCAGCGCGAGAAACGCCAACACGCCCACTACATACAGCGAAAAAATGCGGTGAAGCTGCCTTGCGTAAATGCGCTCGCTGGCCTCTGCATGGACATCGTCCTGACTAGCCAAGCCCGTGCTCCCCGCCGGGCGCAGCCTGCTTCGCCTGCCGATCTTGGCGCTCAAAGCGGCTCATGGCCCAGGCATAGACAACGACGACGGCGATGAACACGAACACCGCGCCCTGCGAAGCAATCCAAAATCCCACCGGCCAGTCGCCCACGGAAAACAGCAGGTCGCGCGCAAAAAAGCACACCCCGAACGAAGCCAGCACCCACACCACCAGCAGCACCGCCTTCAGCTTGAGATGCCGCACATCGTGCAGATCGGGCGGAAACGCATGCGCCTCGCCCTCTTCGCCGGAAACAGGTGCACCGGTCGACAGCATGGGAATTTGGCTCTAGCGCGCAGCCGCGAGCTGCTGCCAGGTAGCCACCACGCTGTCCGGGTTGAGCGAGATGGACGTAATGCCTTCATTCGCCAGCCACTGTGCAAAGTCCGGATGGTCGCTGGGCCCTTGGCCACAGATGCCGATGTACTTGCCCTGCGCACGGCAAGCCTTGATGGCCATGTGGATCAGCGCCTCGACTGCAGGATCACGTTCATCAAAATCCTTGGCCAGCAGTTCCAGGCCCGAATCGCGATCCAAGCCCAGCGTGAGCTGCGTGAGGTCGTTCGAGCCAATGGAAAAGCCATCAAAGAAGGCCAGGAACTTATCGGCCAACAATGCGTTACTGGGAATCTCGCACATCATGATGAGCTTGAGTCCGTTCTCGCCGCGTTTGAGCCCGTGCTGCGCCAGCAGCTGTGTGACGCGCTCGGCCTGGCCCAAGGTGCGCACAAACGGCACCATGACTTCGATGTTGGTCAGGCCCATCTCATTGCGAACCCGCTTAAGCGCATCGCACTCCATGGCAAAAGCCTCGCCAAACTCGTCGCTTACATAGCGCGCCGCGCCGCGAAAGCCCAGCATGGGGTTCTCTTCCTCAGGCTCGTAACGGCTGCCGCCAATAAGCTTGCGGTATTCGTTGCTCTTGAAATCTGACAGACGCACGATGACCGGCTTGGGCCAGAATGCCGCTGCGATGGTGGCAACGCCCTCAGCCACTTTGTCCACATAAAAAGCGCGTGGGCTGGCATGGCCACGCGCGACCGACTCGACCGCCTTCTTCAGGTCCGAATCAATGTTCGGGTAGTCGAGAATGGCCTTGGG
>JBQMQB010000230.1:0-4424 GCA_052172715.1 Giesbergeria sp.
CGCAAGACAGGTGCGACTGCCTTGCCACTCCTGCAGCAAAGCGCCAGCCGTCGTAAGCCCCTCTTGCGCCAGGGCGCTGGCGCGGTCTGCGCGAAGTGTGGCCTGGGGAAAGGCTGCCAGTTGATGCGCCAACGCCAGAGCAGCATTCAGCGCCTCCCCTTTGGGCACCACGCGGGAACACAGGCCGATGCGCAAGGCCTCATCGGCATCGACCTTGCGGCCGGTCAGAATGAGATCGAGCGCACGCGCCAAGCCAATCAAACGCGGTAGGCGCACCGTGCCGCCGTCGATCAGCGGGACACCAAAGCGCCGACAGAAGACGCCAAAGTACGCGTCTTCGTCCATCACACGCAAATCGCACCACAAGGCGAGTTCCAGGCCGCCCGCCACGGCCGCGCCGCTGATGGCGGCGACCACAGGCTTGGTGAGTGCGAGCCTGGTTGGCCCCATTGGCGCTAGCGGCTCTGCGTCCTGCTCAGAGAAATCGAGCTGCTCAGCCAGCGCGTCGGGGGCGACGCCCTGCGCCAAAAGTGCTGCGCCGGATTGCAAATCCCACCCCGCACAAAAATGCCCACCAGCACCATAGAACACGGCCACATCGGCCGTCTCATCGTGCTCGAAGGCGACGAACGCCGCGTGCAGTGCGTGGGCCGTGGCAGCGTCCACCGCGTTGCGCACCTGTGGGCGGTCAAGTGTCACCAGCGTGACGTTTTCAAATTTTTCGGTGTAGACGGCCATCGTTTGATACGCGACAGTGCGATTGCCGCTGATTGGGGTTAGCCCCCACTTGTGGCGGGCCGGTTAGACAGGCACATTAATTAAAAAAAGCATCTGCTTTTCAAAACTAATGGAGAGTTCGTGCAGTTTCTGCAATTGATGGTCAGCGGCATTTCACAGGGCTGCATTTACGGTTTGATCGCATTGGGGTTCGTCTTGATCTACAAGGCGACCGAGGCCGTGAGCTTTGCCCAAGGCGAGTTGATGATGCTTGGCGCATTTTGCGGCCTGGCGCTCATGACGGTGCTGGGGTTTCCCTTCTGGCTGGCGGTGCCGGCGACGATTGCGGCCATCGGGATGTTTGGCGTGGTGCTCGAACGCTTGGTGATCCGCCCCATCCTGGGGCAGCCGGCGTTCTCCATCGTCATGCTGACCATTGGTGTCGGTTATGTGCTGCGCGGCCTGGTCACCATGATTCCGGGCATCGGCACCGAAACCCACGCCCTGCCCGTACCGTACAAGGACATGCCGCTGCGCATGGGGGAGCTGGTGCTGAGCGCTGAGCAGGTAGTGGTCATTGGCGCCACCGCCATCCTATGTCTGCTGCTTTTTGCACTGTTTCGCTACAGCAAACTGGGCGTGGCCATGCAGGCCTCATCGCAGAACCAGTTGGCGGCGTACTACATGGGCATTCCGGTGCAGCGGCTCAATGGTCTGGCCTGGGGCTTGGCCGCCGCCGTGGCAGCGGTGGCGGGGCTGCTGCTCGCGCCGATCACCTTCGTACACGCCAACATGGGCTTCATCGGCCTCAAGGCGTTTCCTGCCGCCGTAGTGGGAGGCTTCAGCAGCCTGCCCGGCGCGATTGTCGGCGGGCTGGTGATTGGGCTGGTGGAATCGTTTTCGGGCTTCTATTTGCCCGAGGGCTTCAAGGACACCGCACCCTACATCGTCGTGCTGCTGATGTTGATGATTCGGCCCAACGGCCTGTTTGGCGAACGCCTGAGCAAGAAAGTCTAAATCTCATCATGCGTTTTCTGTTCAAGACTTCCTACGCGCAGGATCTGCGACTCGCCAAGCATGGCGGGCATGTGTTCTGGTACAGCCTGCTGTGTCTGCTGCTGCTGACGGCGCCGCTGTTCACGCCCGAATACTATTTGGCGCAGCTCACCTTTGTGCTTATCTACGCCATCGTCGGCCTGGGGCTGATGCTGCTCGCCGGCTTTACCGGCTTGTTCTCATTGGGGCATGCCGCATTTCTCGGCGTAGGGGCGTACACGCAAGCAGTGCTGACCGGTATGGGCTGGCCGTTCCTGCTGTCACTGGGTTGTGCAGCGGGTATCTCTGCCGCAGTGGGCATTGTCGTGAGCCTGCCCGCGATGCGCGTGAAAGGCATTTACCTGGGCATGGCAACACTTGCCTTTGGCTTCATCGTCGAGGAAGGTTTTGCGCGCTGGGAGAGCGTGACCGGCGGCAACTCCGGCAAAGTAGTGGGAGTGCCCGAGGTGCTTGGCTATGCCATAGACACCGCCACCTCGTTCTACTTGCTGTGCCTGGTCGTCACGGTGGTGTGCACGCTGGTCATCATGAACCTGCTCCGCTCACCCACCGGGCGGGCGTTCGTGGCCATTCGAGATTCCGAAATTTCTGCACAGAGCATGGGTATCCACCTCGCGTACTACAAGACGCTGTCGTTCGCGCTCTCGGCGGCGTTTGCCGGCATTGGCGGCGCGCTGTACGCGCACAAGCTGCAGTTCATCTCGCCCGATCAGTTCAGCATCCTGCAGTCAATTGACCTGCTGCTGATGATCGTCATTGGCGGGTTGGGCTCGGTGCATGGCGCCTTCCTGGGTGCGCTGTTCCTCATCGCCATGCCACAGCTCATCTCGCTCGGCAAAGACTGGCTACCCGATTCGGTGGGCCAGTCGCCAGGGCTGCAGGGGCTCGTCTATGGCGTGGTGCTGGTGGCCTTCGTGCTGTTCGAACCCATGGGGCTGTACGGCCGCTGGCTCAAGGTGCGCACCTGGCTCCAGATGTTCCCGTTCTACCGCCAGGGCATGTTCAAGCGGCAGAAGACGTTTCAAAAATCCGATCGGCTGAGGTGACTATGGATGCCACAACCGACACCCTTCTGTCCGCCAAGAACCTGAGCGTGCGCTTTGGCGGCGTACTGGCCGTCAACGACGTGAGCTTCGACGTGCGCCGGGGTGAGGTGTTCACGCTGATTGGCCCAAACGGCGCCGGCAAGACCACGGTGTTCAACTTGATCAGCCGCATTTACACGCCCACCATCGGCCACATCGAATGGGCCGGGCCGCAAGGCCGCATCGATTTGACGCAGCAGGCGCCGCACCGCGTGGCCGGGCTGGGCATAGCGCGCACCTTCCAGAACATTGAACTGTTCGAGCACGCGAGCGTGCTGCACAACCTCTTGATTGGCCGACACATCCGGCGCGAAACGGGGCTCTGGGCTGACATGCTGTTTACCGGGCGCGTGCGCGCAGCCGAGGTGCGGGCGCGCGAAAAGGCCGAGGAGATCATCGAGTTCCTGGACCTGCAGCACTACCGCGACACCCTCGTCGCCGGCCTGCCGTATGGCGTGCGCAAGGTCGTAGAGCTGGCCCGTGCGCTGTGCACCGAGCCACAGCTGCTGCTGCTCGACGAGCCGTCGTCGGGTCTGAACGTCGAGGAAACCGAAGACATGGCGTTCTGGATTCAAGACATCCAGCAAGACCTCGGCATTTCGGTGCTGATGGTGGAACACGACATGACACTCGTCTCCAAGGTATCCGACCGCGTGCTCGCCATGAACCAAGGCGAGCTCGTAGCGCTGGGCACGCCGCAAGAGGTACAGGCGCACCCCGGCGTGATTGAGGCGTATCTGGGCAGCATCGACGAAGTGGCGAGCCTGCGCCGCCCAGCGGGCACGGCCCCCGCGAGGAGCGCCGCATGACCAGCAGCACCATGGAAACCACCCTGTCCCCCACGCCCAGCGCGGTGGCGCCGCCGCTGCTGCGCCTGCAAAACGTCGAGAGCGCCTACGGCCCCATCAAGGCGATTCGCGGCGTAAGCCTGAAGGTGCAACCGGGCGAAATTGCCGCCGTGCTGGGCAGCAACGGTGCAGGCAAGACGACGATTCTAAAAACCATCTCCGGCATTCTGGATCCGCGCCGGGGCAGCGTGGAATTCGAAGGCGCCAACATCACCGCGCACAACCCTGCCGCAATCGTGCGCCGCGGCATGGTGCACGTGCCTGAAGGGCGCGAGGTGTTTGCTCTGCTCTCGGTGCGCGACAACCTAATGATGGGCGCCTTTACCCGCAGCGACAGCGACGCGGTCGCACGCGACCTGGAAGTGGTCTATGGCTACTTCCCCATTCTGCGCGAGCGCGCTGTACAAGAGGCGGGCCTGCTCTCGGGTGGGCAGCAGCAGATGCTGGCGATTTCGCGTGCGCTGATGGCCAACCCCAAACTTATCTTGCTCGACGAGCCCAGCTTGGGGCTGTCGCCGCGGCTCACCAAGGAAATCTTTGAAATCGTGGTGCGCATCAACCGCGAGCGCGGGACGACGATTTTGCTGGTCGAACAGAACGCCAACATGGCCTTGAACGCGGCCGACTTTGGCTATGTGCTGGAGAACGGCCGGATCGTCATGGAAGACACCTGCGCCAACCTGCGCGAGAAGGACGACATCAAGGAGTTCTACCTCGG
>JBQMQB010000231.1:0-2509 GCA_052172715.1 Giesbergeria sp.
GAGCGCTGTTGCCCCACGCTTCAGAGCGAGTCGTGAAGCATTTCCCGGTATTCCTGCGGTGTGGCCACGCGCGGGTTGGTCTTGTGGCAATGGTCTGCCATGGCACCTTTGATGACGGCGTCGAATTGGTCCTCGGTCACGCCCATGGCGGCGAGGCCCGTTGGCAGGCCCAGGCGGGCGTTCATGTCGCGGATCGCATCGGGGATGTCGCCTGCTTTAGCGAGCCCCATGGCGCTCGCCATGCGCTCCAGGCGCCGGTCTTTTTGCACGGATGGTGCCTGCGCATTGAAGCGCACCACTGCGGGCAGAAACATGGCGTTCAGCGTGCCGTGGTGCAGGCGCGGGTTGACACCGCCCAGGCTGTGGCTGAGCGAGTGCACTGCGCCCAGGCCTTTTTGAAATGCCATCGCACCCTGCATGCTGGCGCTCATCATGTTCAGGCGCGCCTCGCGGTCGCTCCCATGGTGCGTGGCGCGGGCAATGCTGCCCCAGCCGCGCTCTAGGCCATCAAGGGCAATGCCATCGGCCGGTGGGTTGAAGGCGGCGGACATAAAAGTTTCCATGCAGTGCGCGATGGCGTCCATGCCGGTGGCAGCCGTGAGCAGTGGTGGCAGGCCCAGCGTCAGCTCCGGGTCGCAGATGGCTGCCTTGGGAAGCAGGTTCCAGGAATGAAAGCCGAGCTTGCGGTGGTCGTCCACGATGAGGATGGCGCCGCGCGCCACTTCGCTGCCCGTGCCGCTGGTGGTGGGTACAGCAATCAAGGGCGCCACGCGCTCGCTGATGCGCGGTGAGCCGCCCTCGATGGTGGCGTAGTGTGTCAGCGGCCCTTCGTGTGTGGCGGCAATGGCAATGCCCTTGGCGCAGTCGATGGCCGAACCGCCGCCCACGGCCACCAGGCCGTCACAGCCATTGGCGCGGTACACCTCCACGGCGGCGCGCACGGCGGCTTCGGTGGGGTTGGCCGGCGTCTGGTCGAACACGCTCACCGGCAAGTCACCCAGCGCATCAAGCGCCTTTTGGAGTACACCGGCGGCCTTCACGCCAGGGTCACTCACCACCAGCGGGTGCCGGATGCCCACGCGCTCGCACTCTTGCCGCAGCAGGCGCACGGCGCCATGGTCAAACTGGATCTGCGTGAGGTAGTAAATGAGGGACATGGGGTTTTAGGCTTGTCGCTACGATAGAACTGCACACTCTACAACCCGGAGACCTAGATGCGAACCATGCAAACACTCACCACCCTGCTGCCGGGCGTCACCGCCGCGACAGGCGGTTATTTCGGCTGAGCGTGACCTTCACGTGACGCAAAAGCACCCCGACATCCACGCCAGCCACCTCACACCGCAGATGCGCGGCGTGCTCGAACGCATGGCGCGTGCGCGCCGGCCGCCGCTGCACACGCTCTCTCCCGCAACGGCACGCACCGCGTACGAAGTGGGGGCCGGTATTTTGGAGGTGCCTCGCGCCGAGCTCGCACGGGTCGAGTCCCTCGCCATTCCCACGCGTGACGGTGCCCAGCTGGGCGCGCGCCTCGTGGCGCCCTCGCGCAGGCCGGGGCTTCCCTTGCTGCTGTACCTGCACGGCGGTGGCTTCACGATTGGCAGCAGCGCCACGCACGATGTGCTGTGCCGCGAGCTGGCACGCCTGGCAGGCTGCGCCGTGGTGTCGCTGGACTACCGCCTGGCGCCTGAGTACCGCTTCCCCACGGCCTCGAACGATGCCTGGGATGCGCTTGTCTGGTTGGCCGCGCACGCGGACGAGCTGGGCCTGGACGCCACGCGCCTGGCCGTGGGTGGCGACAGCGCCGGTGGCACACTGGCTGCGGTCAATTCCATTTTTGCGCGCGATGTGGGCCTGCCGCTGGCGCTGCAACTGCTGTTCTACCCCGGCTGCGCCGCGCACCAGGACACTCCCTCGCATGCGCGGTTTTCCCAGGGACTGGTGCTGGATGAAGCCACCATTTCCTGGTTTTTCGCTCACTACGTGCACAACCGCGCCGAGCGTGAGGATTGGCGCTTTGCCCCGCTGCTCGCGCCCGATGTAGAGGGCGTTGCTCCCGCCTGGATTGGCCTGGCCGAATGTGACCCATTGGTAGACGAAGGCATTGAGTACGCCGACAAGCTGCGCGCCTCGGGCGTGCCGGTAGACCTGGAAATCTACCGAGGCGTTATCCACGAATTTATCAAGATGGGCCGCGCCATTCCGGAGGCGCGCACCGCCCATGCCCAGGCGGCAGCCGCGCTGCACGCCGCTTTCAACCCTTCCTGAGGCTCCCCCCATGCCACTGCAAGACTTCCGTTGCCAGTCGCGCCTGCGCGTGCGCTGGGCCGAAATAGACATGCAGCGCATCGTCTTCAATGCGCACTACCTGACCTATTTCGACACGGCGATGACGGACTACTGGCGCGCCCTGGCGCTGCCGTACGACGATGCCATGAAGCAGCTCGGCGGCGAGCTGTACCTGAAGAAGGCGACGCTCGAATACCACGCCTCGGCGCGCGAGGGCGAT
>JBQMQB010000231.1:2609-4328 GCA_052172715.1 Giesbergeria sp.
GCGCTGCCTGCGTGCAGTTCGCCTGACTCGGCAGCAGCGAGCTGCAACACCACAATGGCATCCCAGCCGCCGCCCGGTGCAGCGGCGGCCTGGGCCACCACACCGCAGGCTTGCTCGGGCTCGGCCGCGCTGTACACCTCTTCGCCTGCATCCAGTGGGGCCTCGGCATGGGCAATGAAAGCGCGCCGCTTGATGGCGCCGCGAAACTGGCTGCGCGCCACCACTTCTTGGCCGGGGTAGCAGCCCTTCTTGAAACTCACGCCATCAACCGATTCGTAATTGAGCATTTGCGGCACAAAGGCATCGACCAGAGGCGCCGTCAGGGTGGCAACGCCGCTTTGCACGTCGCCCCAAGCCCACTGGTCCTCGGACAGCAGTTCGCTTGCGGGCGTCGGCGTACCGATGGGGGCCACCCAGAGTGCGCGGGGTGTGGCGCCGACAGGTGCTAAACCAACGATAGAAATATTGCCTAAATCGACCTTTGAGCCCGTATCTATTGCGCAGCCAGCTACACTATTAATAGTGCCTCCGGCCAGGCCGTAGAGCAGGAACTCTTCGCTTGCATCGCTCAGTTTTGCTTTTGCGCGCATCACAAACATCGACATTCGCTTGAGCGTAGGCGCCAGCAGGTCGCGGCTGCAGACGAGCAGCACCTCGGTCGGGCTGCGCTTGAACCCGATGAAACTGGCCTGCATGCGGCCCTTGGCCGACAAAAAGGCGGTGAGGCGGGCGTGCTGCAAGTCCAGCAACGCGAAATCGTGGGTGAGTTGGCCGTGCAGAAATTTCACGGCCTCATCGCCTTCGGCGCGGATCACGCCAAGGTGGGGCAGGGGGGTGATGCCATCGAAACGGGTTGTCATGCGTCAATTATCATTCCGGCGTCTCATTCATTGCAGGTAGCAGGGTTGTGCGTCGCACTTTCAAGGGTTTGTTGTTTCTGGTGCTGGCGCTTTGCGCCGCTGCGGGGTGGTGGCTGCAAGCGCCTCTGCCTATGGGCGACGCACCCGTCGAGCTGGCGATAGAGCCCGGCACCGCGCCACGCGGTGTGGCGCGTGATGTGCAAGCCGCGGGCGTGCAAGCCGATGCGCGGCTCTTGTACTGGTGGTTCCGCCTGTCCGGGAAAAGCCGACTCATCAAGGCGGGCAACTACGAAATACTGCCTGGCACCACGCCGCTCAGCCTGCTCGACAAGCTGGTGCGCGGCGACGAAACCTTGCGCGCGCTCACCCTGGTCGAGGGCTGGAACTTCCGCCAGGTGCGTGCCGCTCTTGCTAAGGCCGAGCTTAAACCCGACAGCGCTGCGCTCGACGACGCTGCGCTGATGGAACGTCTGGGCCGCGCTGGTGTGGCCGCCGAAGGGCGTTTCTTCCCCGACACCTACACCTACGCCAAAGGCGCGAGCGACCTGGCGGTGCTGCGCCGCGCCCTGCACGCCATGGACCGACAGCTGGCCGCCGCCTGGGAGCAGCGCGCGGCCGACACGCCGCTCAAGTCGCCCGACCAAGCCCTGGTGCTGGCCAGTATCGTCGAGAAGGAAACCGGGGTAGAGGCCGACCGCGCTCTGGTGGCCGGCGTGTTCACCAACCGCTTGCGCGTGGGCATGCTGCTGCAGACCGACCCCACCGTGATCTACGGTCTGGGTGAGCGGTTCGATGGCAATTTGCGCAAGCGCGACCTGCAGACCGATACGCCCTGGAACACCTACACTCGCCCAGGCTT
>JBQMQB010000232.1:0-2560 GCA_052172715.1 Giesbergeria sp.
GCCATTGCCTGCCAGCACCTCATGCAGCAGGCCATGGCCGAATTCAATGCCGACCACGCAGGCTGCGCACCCGCACACCTGAGCGCGCTGCTGCTAGGTGGGCGCGAGATGGGTGAGCTGCTGGCGCGCTCGCCGCGCGTGCCCGTGGTGAGCGCCACCGGCAGCACACGCATGGGCCGCACCGTGGCGGTGGAAGTGGCGCAACGCTTTGGCCGCAGCATTCTGGAGCTGGGCGGCAACAACGCCATGGTCGTCATGCCCAGCGCCGACCTGGAACTGGCCGCGCGCGCCATCACCTTCTCAGCCGTGGGCACCGCTGGGCAGCGCTGCACCACGCTGCGCCGCCTTATCGTGCACCGCGACGTGGCCGCGCCGCTGTTGGCGCGGCTGGAAAAAATCTACGCCAGCGTGCCCGTGGGCGACCCTTTGGAAGACGGCGTGCTCGTCGGCCCACTGGTCGACAGCGCCGCCTTTGCCCAGATGCAGACCGCGCTGGCGCAGGCGCGAGAACAAGGCGGTACCGTGCAAGGCGGCACGCGCGAGTGCGAGGCCCTGGGCCAGGACGCCTGGTACGCCCGCCCTGCCCTGGCGCACATGCCTACGCAAAGCGCGGTGGTGCAGCACGAAACCTTTGCACCCATCCTCTACGTGCTGACCTGCGCCAGCCTCGATGAAGCCATTGCGCTGCAAAACGGCGTGCCGCAAGGCCTGTCGTCGGCCATCTTCACCACCGACCTGCGGGAAGCCGAGCGCTTCGTCTCCAGCACGGGCAGCGACTGCGGCATTGCCAACGTGAACATCGGCACCTCGGGCGCCGAAATCGGCGGCGCCTTTGGTGGCGAGAAGGAAACCGGCGGCGGCCGCGAATCGGGCTCGGACGCCTGGAAGGGCTACATGCGCCGCGCGACCAACACCATCAACTACAGCGATGCACTGCCGCTGGCGCAAGGCGTGCGCTTCGACGTCTAGCATGACGATCGCCATTGTGGGCGGCGGTGCGATCGGCAGCGCCATTGCTTGTTTTCTGACGCACATGGCGCCGGGGCGTCCCGTGGTGGTGGTCGAGCGCGACCCGAGCTACGCGCAGGCCTCGTCGGCGCTGTCGGCCAGCTCGATTCGCCAGCAGTTCTCCAGCGGCATCAACATCGCCCTCTCGCAGTTCGGTATCGAATTTCTGCGCGACATCGGCGCGCACCTGCAGGTGGGCGGCGAACGGCCGGACATTGGCCTTGTCGAAGCAGGCTACCTCTACCTTGCCAGCCCTGCGGGTGAAACGGTGCTGCGCGCCAACCATGCCGTGCAGCGCACGCACGGTGCGGATGTGGCGCTGCTCACCCCCAGCGAGCTGCGCGAGCGCTTTGCGTGGCTCGACACCACGGGCATCGCACTGGGTTCGCTGGGCCTGTCGGCCGAGGGCTGGTTTGACGGCTACAGCCTGCTGCAAGCGCTGCGCCGCAAAGCCCAGGCCCAGGGCGCGCGCTACCTGCAGGCCGACGCCATCGGGGTGGACACGCAGGCCAGCGACGGCGTGCAGCACATCACCGCGCTGCGCCTGGCCAGCGGCGAACGCCTGGCATGCAGCGCCATCGTCAACGCTGCGGGGCCCTGGGCGCGCACCGTGGCGCAGTGGCTCAGTATTGACCTACCGGTGCGTGCGCGGCGCCGCACCGTGTTTCACTTCAGCTGCCCCGAGGCGTTGCCCGGCTGCCCGCTGCTCATCGACCCCTCGGGCATCTGGCTGCGGCCGGAAGGCGCGAACTTCATTGCAGGCTATTCACCGCCTGAGGACGACGACCCGGACGACGCGCCGCTGGACCCAGAGCACGCGGCGTTCGAGAACCATGTCTGGCCGCTGCTGGCCGAGCGCATTCCGGCCTTCGAGGCGCTGCGCCTGCACAGTGCCTGGGCCGGCTACTACGAGATGAACCTGTTTGACCACAACGCCCTCGTTGGCCTGCACCCGGCCTGCGACAACCTGTATTTCGCCAACGGCTTCTCTGGCCATGGCCTGCAGCACTCACCGGCCATCGGGCGCGGTTTGGCCGAACTCATCCTCACCGGCCACTGGCAGACGCTGGACCTGGCACCGCTGCAATGGCAGCGCATTCTGGACAACCGCCCCCTGATCGAACGCAATGTCATCTGAACACTCCCTCGCCTCACCCGCACTGCGCACCGGCGGCCAAATCCTCGTCGACCAGTTGGTGCTGCACGGCGTGCGCCATGTGTTCTGCGTGCCTGGCGAGAGCTACCTCGCCGTGCTCGACGCACTGCACGACGCTCCCATCGAGCTGACCGTCTGCCGCCAGGAGGGCGGCGCCGCCATGATGGCCGAATCGCACGGCAAGCTCACCGGGCAAGCCGGCGTGTGCTTTGTCACGCGCGGCCCCGGCGCCACAAATGCGGCAGCCGGCGTGCACATCGCCATGCAAGACTCGACACCGCTGGTGCTGTTCGTCGGCCAGATTGCGCGCGGCGCGCGTGGGCGCGATGCGTTCCAAGAAGTGGACTACCGCGCCGCCTTCGGCCCACTGGCCAAGTGGGCCACCGAGGTCGACGA
>JBQMQB010000232.1:2660-4325 GCA_052172715.1 Giesbergeria sp.
GCGGCCGACCTGCTGCTGCTCGTCGGCGGGCGATTGTCTGAAGTGCCCTCGCAGGGCTACACCCTGCTCGACATCCCGGCGCCGCAAACCCCGCTGGTGCATGTGTACCCCGACCCGGACGAGCTGGGCCGCGTGTACCAGGCCGCCCTGCCCATCAACGCCACGCCCGCAGCCTTCTGCGCCGCTCTGCCACAGCAGGCCACACAAGCACCAAACCCCGAGCGCACACAGGCCGTACACCAAGCGCACGCCGCTTACCTGGCTTGGAGCGACCCTGCGCCCATCCGCATTCCGGGTGAGTTACAAATGGGCGCCGTCATGCAGCACCTGCGCGAGGTACTTCCCACCAACACCATCTTCTGCAACGGCGCGGGCAACTTCGCCACCTGGGTGCACCGCTTCTGGCCGTTTCGGGAATACGGCACGCAGCTCGCGCCCACCAGCGGCAGCATGGGCTACGGCCTGCCCGCAGGCGTGGGCGCCCAGCGCCTGTGGCCCGATCGCACGGTGGTGGTGTTTGCGGGCGACGGCGACTTCCTCATGCACGGCCAGGAATTCGCCACCGCCGTGCAGTACCGGCTGCCCATCCTTGTGGTGCTGCTGGACAACGGCATGTACGGCACCATCCGCATGCACCAGGAGCGCGAGTACCCAAGCCGCGTATGCGGCACACAGCTACAAAACCCCGATTTCGCGGCCTATGCCAAAGCGTTTGGCGGCCACGGCGAGCGCGTGGAGCGCACGGAGGAATTCGCCCCGGCTTTTGCCCGGCTGCGCGAGGTGGCCCTCAGCACGCGCCTGCCCGCCTTGGTGCACTGCCTAATCGACCCCGAGGCGATTACGCCGGGGCGGTCGCTGAGCGAGATACGGGGCAAGGGCTGAGAAGGTGGCAGCCAGCACTAAAAAATCTTATTAAATTCGCCTATAAGGCTTATTTAATAAGCGCTTACAGCTATGAAATTAGGCGACTTTTCTCTACTGTTCGAGCGCCCGTACCACTTGCGCGCCATGCGACAGCACAAACAATAGCAGCCCCACCAAGCCGCCCACCAGCGTGCCGTTGATGCGGATGAACTGCAGGTCGCGGCCGATGTGCAGCTCGATGAGATCGGACATTTCTTGCGCGTCCCAGGCGCTCACGGTGTGCTCAATGTGCTGGGCAATGAAGCGTGAGGCCTCGGGCGCCAGGCTCTGCACCCAGCGCTCCAGCCGCTCATTTAAGGACTCGCGCAAGCGCTCGTCACCCGCCAGCGCGTGGCCCAACCACAAGGCCATGCGGCGCACGCGCGCAGCGACGCCGGAATCGCCCCGCGCCAGGTCCGTGAGCAGCGCGCTGCGGGCACTGCGCCAGAGCGACTGCACGTACTGCGCAAGCGCTGCGTCGTTGGTGAGGTAGTGGCGAAAATCCTCAGCGCGCTGCAGCCAGGCCGGGTCGCTGCGCAGGCGCTCCACCCACTCGTGCACCGCTTCGTCGAATTGCGCGCGCAGCCGGTGCTCTGGGTGTGCGGCAATGTCGGCCAGCAAGCTCTCCAGCGCGTTCGCCACCATGGCAGAGCCCTTGTCGCCCAGCCAGTCGGTGGGCAACAGCTTTTCCTTGCGAGGGTGTTCTCGCTTGAGCCAGCCCACCAGCGTGTTGGCAATGAGTTGGCGCGTGTCTTCTTCCTG
>JBQMQB010000233.1:0-2149 GCA_052172715.1 Giesbergeria sp.
TGGTGCTGGCCCAGGTGGCCTGGCATGCGCAGATGATTCGCTACCGCACGCGCGAAGGATGTTTTCGCGCGTTCCGGCTCAACCACTGGATCGGGCTGACCCTGTTTGTTGGTATTGCGCTAGACCTGCTATTGCGCTAATTGCTATTAAAATAATAGCTTATGGCGCTTGCCGAATAATAGCTAGAGGCCGAAAACACCTAAAGTTTTCAGCAGCTTGCAGAGCGTCAGGTCCCGAACTCGTCGCCCAGTTCACGCGCACGCCGCTGTGCCGCTTCGATCGCGTGGACGAAATGGGCGGCTACGCCGGCGTGCTGCAGCGACTCAATGGCTGCATGCGTGGTGCCACCTTTGGAGGTGACGCGCTGGCGCAGTACCTCGGGTGGGTCGTCTGAGCGGCGGGCCAGCTCGGCGGCCCCGGCAAAGGTGCCCACGGCGAGCTGGTGCGCCTGCGCTTCGCTCAGCCCCATGTGGACTCCGGCACGTGCCATGGCTTCGAGAAAGTAAAAGACATAGGCCGGACCAGAGCCCGAGAGTGCGGTGACCGCGTCGAGCTGGTGCTCTTCGTCGACCCACAGTGTCTCGCCGGTGGGCGCCATGACCTGCTCGATCCGCTGGCGTTCCTCTGAACCCACTGCTGGGCGGGCAAACAGCGCGCTCATACCCCGGCCGATCAGTGCAGGGGTGTTGGGCATGGCGCGCACGATGCGTTCACTTCCCAGCCACTGGGCAATGCTGCTGCTGCGAATACCGGCCGCTACGCTCAGGTGCAGCGCGCCGCTGGTAAGCGGCCGTGCTTGCAGCGCAGCTTCGCGAAACACCTGGGGTTTGACGGCCCAGACCACTAGGTCTGCGCGGCGCAGTTGCGGACCGCATTCGGCCTCGGCGGCAATGCCGAAGCGGGTGCGCAGGGCGTCGCGGGTCGGTTCATGCGGATCGACCACCTCGATTTGTGCCGACGACATCCCTTCGCTAAGCAAACCGCCGATGAGGGCGCTGGCCATGTTGCCGCCGCCAATGAAGGCGATGGTCGTGGCAGTGCTGGCTGCAGGGTTGTTAGGGGCGGCTGCGGCAGGGGTGTCGGACATGGCAGTTCCAAGTAGGGTTCCAGGCGGGCGGGGCGGTCTGAGCGATTGTCGCCTCACTCGGACGCTGCGCCAGTTGCATCAGGGTGCAAGCGTGGCTTGGCGCACCGCGTGCTCCCAGCGGGCCATCAGCTGCGCTGCGCGGGCCGGCGCTAGCGTCGGCTCAAAGCGCCGCTCGGCGCGCCACAGGCGGGAGAGCTCGTCGGTGCTGGCATAGACACCGCAAGACAGGCCCGCCAGATACGCAGCGCCTAGTGCGGTGGTTTCCACCACGGCCGGGCGCACTACCGGAATGCCCAGCAGATCGGCCTGGAACTGCATCAGAAGATCGTTGACACAGGCGCCGCCATCGACGCGCAGCTCGGCCACCGGCACGCTGCCAGCGGCGACCGCATCGCGCGCCATGGCGTGCAGGAGCGCGGCGCTCTGGTAGGCAATGCTTTCCAGGGCCGCACGGGCAATGTGCGCCAGCGTGCTGCCGCGAGTGAGCCCGGTGATGGTGCCGCGTGCATCGGGCTGCCAATAAGGCGCGCCCAGGCCGGTGAAGGCCGGCACCATCATCACCCCGCCGGCGTCGGGAACGCTCTCGGCCAGGGATTGCACCTCGCTGCTGCTTTGTATCGCGCGCAGCCCATCGCGCAACCACTGCACCACGGCGCCGCCGACGAAGACGCTGCCTTCCATGGCGAACTGCGGGGCTGAGGTAGTCTGTGCAGCACTCGTGGTGAGCAGGCCGTTCTCCGACTGCCGGAACGCCTGGCCTGTGTGCATCAGCAAAAAGCAGCCCGTGCCATAGGTGTTCTTGGCCATGCCGGGCGTAAAGCACGCCTGGCCGAAGAGGGCGCTTTGCTGGTCGCCCGCCACGCCGCCAATCTGCATGCTGTGACCCAGCAGTTGGGGCGATACATCGCCAAAGTGGCTGCTCGACGGCTGCACGCGCGGCATCAGTGAGGCGGGAATGCGCAGCAGCGCCAGCAGCTCCTCGTCCCACTGGTTGGTGTGTACGTTGAACAGCATGGTTCGAGAGGCATTGGTCACGTCAGTCACGTGCACCGCGCCTTCGGT
>JBQMQB010000233.1:2249-4321 GCA_052172715.1 Giesbergeria sp.
GTGCACCGGCTCGCCGGTCTTGCGGTTCCACAGCACCGTGGTTTCGCGCTGGTTGGTAATGCCGAGCGCGCGTATCTCGGCGGCGCCAATGCCGGCGGCATGCAGGGCTTCGCGCGCCGTCTCGAGCTGGGTGCGCCAGATCTCGCGCGGATCGTGCTCCACCCAACCGGGGCGGGGGTAGATCTGCCTCAGCTCTCGCTGCGCCTGCGCCACGATGTGCCCGTGCTCGTCAAAAACGATGCTGCGGGAGCTGGAGGTGCCTTGGTCGAGGGCGAGCAGGTAGGTCATGGTTCAGGCGCACCGGTTCTGAAAAGGCTGCACGTGTTCATCGCACGCGCCACTCACGCCATGCCTGAAGCAGCGATTCATAGCGGATGGTTTCGCCAGGGGGTTTCTCGTTGTCGAGTTTTCTTCTGGGTGCGCTGAAATCGCTCAGCCACTGCTTGCCGTCGCCTTTCGGATTTAGATGGGGAGCGCACCTGGTCATGCCTGCATGTTCTAGGGCCGCCATCTCCTGATCCATCGCCTCTGCCAAATTGTCCATTGCTTCTTGGGGCGTACGCTCACCGCTGACAGCTGTCGCAATGTTTTTCCACCACAGTCGAGACAGTTTTGGATAATCCGGGACGTTGTTGCCGGTGGGCGTCCAGGCGACGCGGGCAGGGCCTCTGTAAAATTCAATTAATCCGCCATATTTTGCGGCATTCTGAGTGAAATAGTCATGGCGAAGGTCGCTGTTTCGTATAAAGGTTAAGCCAATGATGGACTTTTTCAGAGAGACGGTTTTCGACGTTACGAACTGCGCATAGAGCCAGGCGGCGGCAGTCTTGTCGGCATTGTGATTTTTGAAAAACGTCCACGCGCCGACATCCTGGTAGCCATTTTGCATGCCTTGCTTCCAATAAGGGCCAACAGGGCCTGGGGCCATGCGCCATTTTGGTGTTCCATCGGCATTCATTACTGGTAATCCCGGTTTGCTAAGTTCTGCGGTGAATGCGGTATACCAAAATGCTTGCTGAGCTATTTCACCCTGTGCAGGCACAGGGCCAGCTTCGCCGAAAGTCATTCCGATGGCTTGTTTTGGAGCGTACCTCTTTAGCCACTCGACATATTTCTTTAGGGCAAATACGGCAGGAGCCGAATTGGTAGCCCCGCCGCGCGCAACGGATGCGCCCACGGCCGTACATTTGTCCGTGCGGTCCACACGTATCCCCCACTCGTCAACTGGGCGGCCATTAGGGTACCCTTTGTCCGCTGCGCCCGCCATTGAAAGCCAGGCATCGGTAAAACGCCAGCCCAATGAAGGATCTGTCTTGCCGTAATCCATATGACCATAAATTGGCTTGCCATCAATTTGTTTTATGTCTTCGGTGAAAAATGCTGCAATATCTTCATAAGCCGACCAATTGAGAGGTACGCCCAATTCGTAGCCATACTTGGCTTTGAATTTGTCTTTCAGATCTTTTCGATCGAATAGGTCGGCACGGAACCAATACAGATTTGCGAACTGCTGATCGGGCAGTTGGTACATCATGCCGTCAGGAGCCCTGGTGAACTGGGTTCCTATGAAATCGTTGAGAGCAAGGTAGGGATCTGTATAGTCTTTTCCCGCATCTAACATGTAGTCGGTCAGGTTCAGTATTTTTCCATACCGGTAATGTGTGCCAATAAGGTCTGAATCTGAAATCCATCCGTCGTATAGGGATTTGTCTGATTGCATGGAAGATTCAAGGGCCTCCACCAAATCTCCTTCTTGCAGCAAGTTGTGGGTTACCTTTATGCCCGTAATGTCCCCGAATGCTTTGGCCAACGTTTTGGATTCGTATTCGTGTGTGGTAATGGTTTCGGAGGCTACGGAAATTTCATTGATGCCCTTGGCTCGCAATTTTTTCCCGGCTTCGATAAACCATTTCATCTCGGCAAGTTGCTGGTCTTTGCTGAGCGTCGAAGGCTGAAATTCTTTGTTGATCCACGCTTGGGCTTGTGGCTCGTCGGCGAAGGTGCTGTTGGCTGCCCCGCATATGCACACGATGAGTACTGCACGGAAAAATTGCATCGATAAACTCCTGTTT
>JBQMQB010000234.1:0-4280 GCA_052172715.1 Giesbergeria sp.
TGTACTGCGAGAGAATGCGCCCGGTGGTCAGCAGCAGCGGAAAGCGCCGTGTGACTTTCTCATCCGTGGCGACGTACTGCGTGACCAGAAAGCGCCCCTTGCCGCGCACGAAGGTGTCGACGTGCATGGTCACCGTGCCCTCCGGCGGTGTGCTGGCGTTGCAGGGCCACTGCACGCTTCCAAGCTTTTCCAGCAGCGGGTAGTTGACGCCGGAGAAGGTAGGGGTCAGCGCAGCAATCTCGTCCATGATTTGCGAGGGGTGCGTGTAGGGCATCTCGTAGCCCAGCGCACGCGCAAGCAGCACTGTCACCTCCCAATCGGCATAGCCGCCCAGCGGCGCCATCACCTTGCGCACGCGCGAAATGCGGCGCTCGGAGTTGGTGAAGGTGCCGTCTTTTTCGAGGAAGGACGAACCCGGCAAAAACACATGCGCGTACTTGGCCGTTTCGTTGAGGAAGATGTCCTGCACCACGATGCATTCCATCGCCATCAGCGCGGCGGCTACATGCTGCGTGTTGGGGTCGGACTGCGCGATGTCCTCGCCCTGGCAGTACAACCCCTTGAATTCGCCCGCCACGGCGGCGTCGAACATGTTGCAAATGCGCAGACCTGGCTCCGGGTCGATGCTGACGCCCCAGGCCGCTTCAAAGCTGCCGCGCACCGTGCTGTCGGCCACATGGCGGTAGCCCGGCAGCTCATGCGGGAAGGCGCCCATGTCGCACGAACCCTGCACGTTGTTCTGCCCGCGCAGCGGGTTCACACCCACGCCCTCGCGGCCCACGTTGCCCGTGGCCATAGCCAAGTTGGCAATACCGATCACCATGGTCGAGCCCTGGCTGTGTTCGGTCACGCCCAGGCCGTAGTAGATGGCGGCGTTGCCTGCATTGGCGTACAGCCGGGCGGCGCCGCGCATCTCGGCCGCGGGCACGCCGGTTATGACCTGCGTCGCCTCGGGCGAGTTCTCGGGCTTGGCGACAAAGGCACGCCAATCGGCGAACGATTTGGTGTCGCAGCGCTCGGCCACAAAGGCTTCATCCACCAGGCCTTCGGTGACCACCACATGCGCCAGCGCGGTGATGAGCGCCACGTTGGTGCCCGGTTTGAGCTGCAGGTGGTGCGCCGCGCGGATGTGCGGCGACTTCACCAGTTCAATGCGGCGCGGGTCCGCCACGATCAGCTTGGCGCCCTGGCGCAGGCGCTTTTTCATGCGTGAGCCAAACACCGGGTGCCCGTCGGTCGGGTTGGCTCCAATCACCATGATCACGTCGGCCTTTTCGACCGACTTGAAAGTCTGCGTGCCGGCCGAGGTGCCCAGTGTCACGCCCAGGCCGTAGCCGGTGGGCGAGTGGCACACCCGCGCGCAGGTGTCCACGTTGTTGTTGCCAAAGGCGGCGCGCACCATTTTCTGGACCAGGTAGCCCTCTTCGTTGGTGCAGCGCGACGACACCAGGCCGCCAATCGAATCCTTGCCGTGCTCGGCTTGAATGCGGCGAAAGGCTCCGGCCGCGTGTGCCAGGGCTTCTTCCCAGCTCACCTCGCGCCACGGGTCGGTGATTTTTTCACGCACCATGGGCGTAGTGATGCGGTCTTTGTGGGTCGCGTAGCCCCACGCAAAACGCCCTTTCACGCACGAATGGCCTTCGTTGGCTTTGCCGTCTTTCCACGGCACCATGCGGATGACTTCGCTGCCCTTCATCTCGGCCTTGAAGCCGCAACCCACACCGCAGTAGGCGCAGGTGGTGGTCACGCTGTGCTCGGGCTGGCCGAGCAGGATGACTTTTTTCTCTTCCAGCGTAGCCGTGGGGCAGGCCTGCACACAGGCGCCGCAGCTCACGCAGTCGGACTCCATGAAGCTGCCGCCCTGCCCCGCTGTGATGCGCGATTCAAAGCCGCGTCCGGTAATGGTCAGCGCAAAGGTGCCCTGCGTTTCTTCACAGGCGCGCACGCAGCGGTTGCACACAATGCACTTGGCTGGGTCGTAGGTGAAGTACGGGTTCGATTCGTCCTTCTTGTCAGCAAAGTGGTTGGCACCCTCAAAGCCGTAGCGCACATTGCGCAGGCCCACCACACCAGCCTGCGTTTGCAGCTCGCAGTCGCCATTCGATGCGCAGGTTAAGCAGTCGAGTGGGTGGTCGGAGATGGTCAGCTCCATCACGCCCTTGCGCAGGTCTTGCAGCTTGTCGGTTTGGGTGCGCACCTTCATGCCGGGCTCGGCCGGGGTGGTGCAGGACGCTGGGTAGCCCTTGCGCCCTTCAATTTCTACCAAGCACAGGCGGCACGAACCAAAGGGCTCCAGGCTGTCGGTGGCGCACAGCTTGGGCACCTGGATGCCCGCATCCATAGCGGCGCGCATCAGTGAGGTGCCGCGCGGCACGGTGACGGCTGCGCCGTCGATTTCCAGCGTGACGAGTTCGGTCGATGCGCTAGCGGGCGTGCCGTAATCGCTTTCGGGGTGTTGGCTCAGCATGCGGTTCTCCTTGCCTGGCTGCTCATAGGTCTACTTAGGCGGTGGCGCCGGTGGGCGCGGCGAGACCGAAGTCCTGCGGGAAATGTTTCAGGGCGGACGTGACCGGAATGGGCGTCATGCTGCCCATCGCGCACAGCGAGCCGTGCACCATGGTGTCGCACAGGTCGCGCAGCAAGGTCACCTGCTCCAGTTTGTGGTGGTTGGAGAGGATCTTGTCGATCACCTCCACACCCCGGGTTGAGCCGATGCGGCACGGCGTGCACTTGCCGCACGATTCAAGCGCGCAAAACTCCATGGCGTAGCGCGCCAGGTGCGAGAGGTTGGCCGTGTCGTCGTGCACCACGATGCCGCCGTGGCCAATGCCCGCGCCGATGGCGGCGTAGGCCTCGTAGTCGAGCGGTACATCCCACTGCGACTCGGGCAAATAGGCACCCAGCGGCCCGCCCACTTGCACCGCCTTGATGGGTCGGCCGGACGCCGAGCCACCTCCGTAGTCCACCAGCAGTTCGCGCAGCGTGAGGCCAAAGGCGGTCTCTACCAGCCCGCCATGTTTGATGTTGCCCGCCAGCTGAAACGGCAGCGTGCCGTGCGAGCGGCCCACGCCAAAATCGCGGTAAAACTGCGCGCCGCGCGCCAGGATGATCGGCACGCTGGCCAGCGTAATCACGTTGTTGATGACCGTGGGCTGGCCAAACAAACCGGCCAATGCTGGCAGCGGCGGCTTGGCGCGCACGATGCCGCGTTTGCCTTCGATGCTCTCGAGCATCGCGGTCTCTTCGCCGCACACATACGAGCCTGCGCCCTTGCGCACCTGCAGGTGAAACGCCTTGCCCGAGCCCAGCACATTGGGGCCCAAAAATCCGCCCGCTTCGGCCAGCGCAATGGCCGCGTTCAGCGTGGCAATGGCGTGCGGGTATTCCGAGCGCACGTAGATGTAGCCCTGCGTGGCGCCCACAGCCAGCGCGGCAATCGCCATGCCCTCGATCAGCATGAAGGGGTCGCCCTCCATGGTCATGCGGTCCGAGAAGGTGCCCGAGTCGCCTTCGTCGGCGTTGCAGACGATGTACTTTTGCGGCGCCTGTGCCGCCGCAACGGTCTTCCACTTGATGCCCGCTGGAAACGCCGCACCGCCGCGCCCGCGCAGGCCCGAATCGATCAGCGTCTGCACGATGGCTTCGGGCGCCAGCGCGATGGCGCTGCGCAGGCCGTCAAAGCCGCCATAGGCCTGGTAGTCGGACAGCGAGCGCGGGTCGGTCATGCCCATGCGCGCAAAGGTCAGGCGCTGCTGACGCGCCAGGTAGGGGATAGCGCCGGTGGGCCCGTGGCACAACGCATGCGCGCCGCCGGTCGCCAGGCCTGCGTCGAACAATCCGGCCACGTCTTCAGGCGCCACTGGGCCATAGGCCACGCGCCCGGCGGGGGTGGCCACTTCGACCAGCGGCTCCAGCCAGAACAGGCCACGCGAGCCGTTGCGCACGATGTGCACGTCGATGCCGCGCGCGGCGGCCTCTTGCGCAATGCGCTCGGCCACGGCGTCGGCGCCCACGGCCAGCGCGGCCGAGTCGCAGGGGACGTAAATGTTCACGGCGCTCATGCGGCCTCCCGTGCCTGCGCGACCAGCGCATCCAGCTTGTGCGGTGTCATGCGTGCGTGCACCTGCCCATCCACCGTGATGGCGGGCGACGAGGCGCACAGGCCCAGGCAGTAGGCAGGCTCGACCGTGAAGGTGCCGTCGCCTGATTCGGCATGCAAACCGCAGCCTAGGTGCTGGCGCGCGTGCGCCAGCAGCGCCTCGGCGCCCATGGCCTGGCAC
>JBQMQB010000235.1:0-4270 GCA_052172715.1 Giesbergeria sp.
CGTCCTTCATCGGGCGGATGGCCTCGATGTTGCCGGGCACCTTGCCCAGCATGGCTTTGGCTTCGCGGCCGACCGCCTGGATGACTTTCTTGCCGTGCGGCCCGCTTTCGTGGCGAATGGCCACGACCGAAGGCTCGTCCAGCACGATGCCTTTGTCGCGCGCAAAAATAAGGGTGTTCGCAGTGCCAAGGTCTATCGCAAGGTCGGTGGAAAAATACCGACGGAAAAGTCCGAACATTCAGCAATCCTCTCGGGCATGGCACGCGCGTCGGCCTACCATCGCCTGGTTACATGGAAAAAATGGGGGGCCAAAACGCCGTGAAGAAAGTGTCGCCTAGGCCACCTGAGGGGCGACGATGCGAGCACTTTGATGGAACTTTGCGCACGATAAGCGACGGTTTCCGGAGGTTTCGGCAAAGGCGGGATAATACCCTATCCCCTGTGAATAACTTTCTCTTGCAACCGCTTCGCGAGAGCTTTACATCCAGTTTCTCCCACCGAATTCCCATGTCACTGACCCCACAACAGATCGGCCGTATCGCCCATTTGGCCCGGCTAGAACTTGGCCCTGGCGAGAGCGAGCGCATGCTCACCCAACTGAGCGGCTTCTTCGACGTCGTTGAGCAGATTCGCGCGGTGGATACCTCGGGGGTCGAGCCGCTGACGCACCCCGTGGCCGCCATTGCCCCTGTTTCGCTGCGGCTGCGGGACGATATCGCCAGCGAGCCCGACCAACGCACGGCCAACCAGCAGAATGCGGCGGCCGTCGAGCGTGGCCTTTTCCTCGTTCCGCGCGTCATCGAGTGAGTCCCGTCATGAGCCTTAGCACCCATTCCCTGCACGAAATGCCACTCTCGGCTCTGGCCGAAGCCTTGCGCGCGCGCCAAGTCAGCTCACTCGAAGCTACCGAGCATTTCCTTGCCCGGATGCGCCAGCACCAGCACCTTGGCGCCTTTCTGTCCATCGACGAAGAGGCCAGCCGTGCCCAGGCACGCGCGACCGATGCGCAACTGTCCAAGGGCCACGCCGGACCACTGGCGGGCGTGCCATTCGCCCACAAGGATATTTTTGTCACGCGCGACTTTCCCACCACTGCTGGCTCGCGCATGTTGGCCGGATACCGCTCACCATTCGACGCCACCGTGGTGCAGCGGTTGGCCGACGCCGGCGTCGTGACGCTGGGCAAGCTGAACTGTGACGAGTTCGCCATGGGTTCGGCCAACGAAAATTCCGCCGCCGCACCCGTAGGGTTCGACACCCCGCAGCCTGTGCGCAACCCTTGGGACAGCACACGCATCCCAGGCGGCTCGTCGGGTGGCAGCGCGGCTGCGGTAGCAGCGCGCCTCGTACCCGGCGCCACGGGCACCGACACCGGCGGCTCGATTCGCCAACCGGCTGGTTTTTGCGGCATTACTGGCATCAAGCCAACCTATGGCCGTGCGTCACGCTACGGCATGGTGGCGTTTGCCTCCAGCCTGGACCAAGCGGGACCAATGGCACGCACAGCACAAGATTGCGCGCTGCTGCTCTCGGCCATGTGTGGGCCAGACCCGGACCGGGATTCGACCTCACTCGACCGCCCTGCGGAAGATTTCAGCCGCAATCTCAATGATTCGCTTGAAGGCCTGCGCATCGGCATGCCGAAAGAGTTCTTTGCAGACGGCGCTGCCCCCGGCGTGCGCGCGGCGCTCGACGCTGCGCTCAAGGAGTACGAAAAACTCGGTGCGCGCCTGGTGCCCATCTCGTTGCCGCGCACCGAGCTCGCCATTCCGGTGTACTACATCATCGCGCCGGCCGAGGCCAGCTCCAACCTCAGCCGGTTCGACGGGGTGAAGTTCGGCCACCGCGCCAAGGACTACGCCGACCTGATGGACATGTACAAAAAGACCCGCGCCGAAGGCTTTGGCGACGAGGTCAAGCGCCGCATCATGATCGGCACCTACGTGCTCTCTCACGGCTACTACGACGCCTACTACCTGCAGGCGCAGAAGATTCGCCGCATGATTGCCGACGACTTCCAGCAGGCCTTCAAAGAGTGCGACGTGATTGCCGGGCCCGTGGCGCCCAGTGTGGCCTGGAAAATCGGTGAGCACGGCAGCGACCCGCTCGCCGACTACCTCGCCGACATTTTCACGCTACCCGCCTCGCTGGCCGGGCTGCCCGGCATGAGTGTGCCAGCGGGTTTTGGCGAGCACGGCATGCCAGTGGGCCTGCAACTCATTGGCAACTACTTCGAGGAAGCGCGGCTGTTGAACGCTGCGCACCGTTTGCAGCAAGCCACAGATTTCCACCTGCGCGCACCCACGGGCTTTTGACATGACCTCCCCACTGATCCATGGCTACGAGGTCGTCATCGGCTTCGAAACGCACACGCAACTGGCCACGCGCAGCAAAATTTTCAGCCGCGCCGCGACCGCCTTTGGCGCCGAGCCCAACACCCAGGCCTGCGCGGTCGACCTGGCACTGCCCGGCACACTGCCGGTGATGAACCGCGAAGCGGTGCAATGCGCTATCAAATTGGGCCTCGCCCTTGGCTCCCACATTGCGCAAGAGAGCATTTTTGCCCGTAAAAATTACTTTTACCCGGACCTACCCAAGGGCTACCAGATCAGCCAGTTTGAGATTCCCGTGGTGCAAGGCGGCGAGGTGTCCTTCTTCTTGGGCGAAGAACAAAAGACCGTGCGCCTGGTGCGCGCGCACCTGGAAGAAGACGCGGGCAAGTCGCTGCACGAAGACTTCATTGGCCAGTCAGGCATCGACCTGAACCGCGCCGGCACACCGCTGCTGGAGATCGTCACCGAGCCCGACATGCGCTCTTCTGCGGAGGCGGTGGCCTACGCCAAAGAGCTGCACAAGCTCGTCACCTGGATTGGCATTTGCGACGGCAACATGCAGGAAGGGTCGTTCCGCTGCGACGCCAACGTCTCGGTACGCAAACCCGGCGCGCCGCTGGGCACTCGGCGCGAGATTAAGAACCTCAACAGCTTTCGCAACATGCAGCAGGCGATGGACTACGAGATTCGCTGGCAGATCGAGGAACTGGAAGACGGCCGCACGATCGAGCAGGCGACGGTGCTGTTCAACCCGGACACAGGCGAGACACGCGCCATGCGCAGCAAGGAAGATTCGGCCGATTACCGCTATTTCCCCGACCCTGATTTACCGCCGTTGGTGATTGCGCCCGAGTGGATTGAGGCCACCCGCGCCACGATGGGCGAGCTGCCACGGGCGATGGCGGCGCGCTTCATCGCCGACTATGGCCTGCCCGAGTACGACGCGACCATCCTGACGCAAAGCAAGGCGATGGCCGCGTATTTTGAGACTGCGGCGAAGACCAGCGGTCAACCCAAACTTGCCAGCAACTGGATCATGGGCGAGCTGACCCGGCGCCTCAATGCCGAAGAACGGGACATTGACCAGGCGCCCGTCGGAGCAGATCAACTGGCACAGTTGCTGCGGCGCATCGCTGACGCGACCGTGTCCAACAATGCTGCTCGCCAAGTGTTCGAGGCCTTGTGGGGTGGCGCTGGAAGTGATGTGGACGCGCTCATCGACTCCCTTGGCCTGCGCCAGATGAACGACAGCGGAGCGCTGGAGAAAATCGTCGACGGTGTCATTGCAGCCAATGCCGACAACGTAGCCCAGTTCCGCGCCGGCAAAGACAAAGCCTTCAACTCGCTCGTCGGTCAGGTCATGAAGGCCAGCAAAGGCAAAGCCAACCCACAGCAGGCCAGCGACTTGCTGCGCCAACGCCTGGGCTGATGCAGGTCAGCGCGCGGCAGTCCCGCTGGTGCTGGCGGGCTCAGCCGTCGGCACCACTGCGCGGTCGGCCCACAGCTGGCGAAGTTGCACCAGTTCGGCGTCGAAGCGCCTGTGGATGCGCTGTTTTTCCTGCTCTTGGCCAAGGATGAAACGTTGCTGCTCCTCAGTCTCAGCCTCATTGGCGGCCAGTTCGCGTTGCAATTTCATGGGCGCCTTGGCGGGGTCCTTTTTGTAGAACTCCATTTCAGCATCGAACGCCTTGCGACTGACCCGCAATTGCTCAATGTGTCTAACCGCCAGCGCAGTCACGGAGTCCACTGTTTCCAGGGCTTGGGCCCTTTCTGCATCGTGGGCAGCACGATTAGGGTAGCGCGCTACAAGCACCCGCTCGCGACGCCGCTCATCGGTGACACGGTTGCGCGCATCCTGCTCCTTGCGGGCCTGTGCTGCCTGTGCCGCTTTTTCGTGTTCGGTAAGGCTGGGACCGATCACGCGCCGCACCGTGCCG
>JBQMQB010000236.1:0-4260 GCA_052172715.1 Giesbergeria sp.
GCCCCATTGAGAATGCGCACCAGCACCTCGCCAGCACGAGGCCGCTCGGCCTCGGGGACGTTGTCTTCCATGAACTGGGCAATCGCCGGCAGACCGCCGGTGAACCGCCCACTGGCCTTGTCAATGGGCTCGCCAGTACCTGCGAACAAAGCGAGCGCTCGCTCCGCCGATTGCTGCAGTTGCGCTGCCAATTCGGTGCGGCCCGGCTCCACCGCCTGCTTGACATAGCGCGCCACCGCTTGCTCGCGTGCCTTGGGGTCGGCCAGCGCCTGGCGCAACCGCAGAAAACCGTCGATGCTGTCGCTGTCGTCAGCCGGTGCGCGCAGGTAACGAAATGGCTCGGACGCGCTCTCGCGCACGCCGAACAGGAACACCTTGGCCCCGCCCTCGCCCATGTCCAGAGGCAGCATGTAGTTGTGGTATTCCCTTGCCTGCCCGGCAGCGTCACGCAATTTGTAGGAAATGCTCGGGCCAACGTTGCGCAGCTCCTTGGCCTTGACGGTGTTGTTGGCGGCGCCCAGGTGCGAATCCAGCGTGCTGCGCAGGTCGACCTTGCGCACATCGGCGCCCGAGCCGCTGGGACCCTCGTTGCCGAAGTTCTCGACGTTAATGAGGCGCAGGCCCGTAAATTCAATGGTCAGCGCCTGCCCGTCAGCGCCCTTAATGACTTGCGATTTTCCCCCGATCACCCCATCGACCTCGAAAGGTGCGCCGCCAGTCAAGGGCAGCGCGGCAAGCTTGACGCGTGAACCACCGTCGTCAAAACTCGACTGGTAGATCTCGATGCCCTTGAAATTGGCCGGGTGGTTCACCTCGATGCGCGCTGGGGTGGCCTCGCCAGTTTCGAGGTCGTGCAGCACCACCTCGCTGGCAAACAGCTTGGGCATGCCCGTGGAGTAGTACTCGACGATGAATTTTTTGAGTTCCAGCGAAAACGGCAGCGGCTGCAGCAAGATGCCATCGGACTGACTCAAAATGGCCGTACTCCCCTGAGTGCCCTCGCTCACCACAAGGTTGCCACGGTAGGCAGGGTTTTGCTCGCTCAACCAGTGTTTGGGGCTGACTTCAGAAATGAGGCCGCCACCGGCGTAAGGCGCCTTGCCGCCCATCCACATCTGCGCGCGAACGATGAGGTCGCCATCAAGCAAACCGCCCAGGCACACCAGCACGATGGCGCTGTGCGCCGCGATGTAGCCGATCTTGTTGGCTGCGCCTGCTTTGGCCGCCACCATCCAGCCACTGCCCGGGCCCGCTGCCGTGTCCCGCTGCTGGAGTTTCACCTTCCAGCCACCACCGACCAGCATTTTGCCAATGCGCTGCGCTTCTGCCGCGCTGTCGGCCGACAGCGTTGCTTGCGCCTTGTGGTGAAAAGAGCGCAGGTTTTGTTCGCGGTTGTTTTCTTTGTAGGTCTTGAGGTCGGCGATGATCTTTGGCGTGTTGCGCGCAATGCACAGCGAGGTGCTGGTGACCAAAAACGCCAGAATCAGCAGAAACCACCAGGCGCTGTAGACCGCATTCAGTTGCAGCTGGGCAAACACGTCGGCCCAGAATGGCCCGAACTGGTTCACGTAGTTCACGGCCGGCTCATGCTGCTTGAGCACGGTGCCAATCACTGAGGCAATGCAAATCACCGTCAGCAGAGCAATGGCAAACCGCATCGAGGACAACAGCTCGATGGCGCGGCGCAGAGGCTGCGAGGCGCTCTGGAGTTGAACGCCTTGGGTGGTATCAGACATGTGGAAGGAAGTATGCCGCGCCAAAAGAAAACAGGCGGGCCACCCGAAAGATGGACCCGCCCGCATTGGGGTTAGTCGCCGACCAATAGTTCCCGGCGCGCACCCTAGGAACTGCTTTGCCCGGCAGGACGATCAGCGCAAACCGGCAATGTAATCGGAGACAGCGCGAATTTCGCGGTCGTTAAGCTTGGCGGCAACACCGGTCATCTGCGGGCTGTTAAGGCGCACGCCATCGCGGAAAGCCGTGAGCTGCGCTGCGGTGTAGTCGGCGTGCTGACCCGACAGGCGCGGATACTGAGCAGGAATGCCAGCGCCATTGGGGCTGTGACAGGCGGCGCAGGCAGCGATGCTGCGATCGGCAATGCCGCCGCGGTAAATGCGTTCACCCAGGGCAACGAGCTCCTTGTCTTTGGCAAAGCCTTCTGAACCCGGCTTCGAGGCCACCCACCAAGCGATATTCTTCATGTCCTCGTCGGACAGCATCGAGGCAAAACCCTGCATGATGGGGCTTGCGCGCTTGCCGGACTTGAACTCTTCCAGCTGCTTGACCAGATATTCGGGGTGCTGCTGCGCCAGCTTGGGATTCTCGGGAATCATCGAGTTGCCATCCGCAGCGTGGCAGGCCACGCAGACTTGCGAAAAGCTTGCCTCGCCTTTCGCCAGATCGAGCTTGGCGGCCGGTGCGGGCGCATCTGCCGCCAGGGCAGGAATAGCAGGGGCGGCCAACGCGGCAGCCATGAACAGGGAGGCGAGCAACTTCATGACGGGGATCTTGTTAGGTGGCGCAAAACTGGGCAATTCTACAATGCCGCTCTTACCTCAATGGCAGCTTCGATGACCGCTCCTGATCCCGCGCAAACTGCCGGCCCCCTTTCTCCCACCCTGGACGGCCGCTACGCCCTCGGTTGGATGCACACCGCACGCTTCCTCACCACCGCGGCGCAGTTGCACCAATTGCCCCCCGTAGACGTCCCCGAGATCGCCTTCGTTGGACGCTCCAACGCGGGCAAATCTTCGTGCATCAACACGCTCACGCAGCAAAAGCAACTCGCTTTTGCGTCCAAAAAACCTGGGCGCACGCAGCACATCAACCTGTTCTCGCTCGGCCGCCAAAACACCACCGACGCAGTGCTGGCCGACCTTCCGGGCTACGGCTATGCGGCAGTGTCGCGCTCGGACAAGATGCGCTGGCAGCAGGTGATGGTGAACTACCTGGTGCAACGCGAGAGCCTCACCGGCATCGTCTTGCTGTGCGACCCACGCCTGGGCCTGACGGGGCTGGACGAAGCACTGCTTGAAGTCGTTCGCCCACGGGTGGAAGATGGCCTTAAGTTCCTAGTGCTGCTGACCAAGGCCGACAAACTCACCCGCGCCGAACAGGCCAAGGCGCTGTCGATTGCCAGGCTGCAAACCGGCGGTGGCGAGGTGAGGATGTTCTCGGCGCTGAAAAAGCAAGGCGTAGAAGAAGCCGCGCTGCTGTTGTGGCAATGGGCGCATCCCGAGGCAACCACCGCAGTGGATGCTTCCGACGCGCCAACCTGACAGCGCCAAGAAAATTTAAGCCAAATCGACCTCCAGCGCTTTATCCATAAGCGCTGGCAGCTCTTTTTTGAGGAGCACCATGATCACGTCTTGCCAGATCACCCTGCCGCACGGCACCACACTAGCCTGCCGCGTGAGCGGCGAGCCCGGCCGACCGGTACTGCTGTTTCTCCACGGCTTCCCTGAAGGCGCCTTTATCTGGGACGTGCAACTCGACCATTTCTCCCGACCCGAACACGGTGGCTACTACTGCGTGGCGCCCTACCTGCGCGGCTTTGGCGGCTCCAGCAGCCCGCCCGAGGCCGAGGCCTACCGGCCGCGCCATCTGGTGCAGGACATCGACGCCCTTATTGCGCTGCTGTGCCCCAATGGCGCGGTGGAATGCCTCATCGCCCACGACTGGGGCGGCGCAGTGGCCTGGAACCTGGCCAACCAGCAACCGGAGCGCATGCAGCGCCTGATGATCGTCAACTCGCCCCACCCTGGCGCGTTTCTGCGCGAACTGCAGCACAGCGCGGCGCAGCAAGCGGCCAGCCAGTACATGCACTTCCTGCGGCGGGACGATGCCGAGGCACTGCTCGCAGAGGACGACTTCCACCGTTTGTTCGGCTTCTTCAGCAACACCGCAAGCCAGCCGCCCGCTTGGCTGACCGACGAAGAACGTGCGAAATACCGCACCCTGTGGCAGCAGGGCTTGCGCGGCGCCTGCAACTACTACCGCGCCACACCGCTGCGCCCGCCCCGCACCGGCGACACGGGGGCAGAGATGGTGCAGATGCCGGACAGCATGTGCACCATTGGCGTGCCGACGCGGCTGCTCTGGGGCACCGACGACTTTGCCTTGCTGCCCGGCTTGCTCGATGGCCTGGAAGGGTGGATTGCGCGACTCGAAATTCGCCAAATTCCCGGCGCCTCGCACTGGCTGGTGCATGAGCAGCCCGAGCTGGTCAACACGGAGTTAACGCAATTTTTACTATCGAAA
>JBQMQB010000237.1:0-4218 GCA_052172715.1 Giesbergeria sp.
CTATTCACGTTGATTACTACGGCTCTATGGTGCCGCTCAGCCAAGTGGCCAACGTGCAGTTGCTCGATGCGCGCACCATCAGCGTGCAGCCATGGGAAAAGAACATGGGTGCCAAGATCGAGAAAGCCATCCGTGAGAGCGATCTTGGCCTCAACCCCGCATCTCTGGGTGACCTGATCCGCGTGCCCATGCCTCCGATGAGCGAAGAGCGCCGCAAGGAAATGACCAAGCTCGCGCGCAACGAAGGTGAGTCGGCCAAGATTGCCGTGCGCAACCTACGCCGCGACGCCAACGATGCGGTCAAGCGCATGGTCAAGGACAAACTCGCTTCTGAAGACGACCAGAAGCGTTCTGAAGCCGACATTCAGAAAATTACCGACCGCCATGTGCTGGACATTGACGCCTTGGTGGCTGCCAAGGAGCAGGACATCCTGGCGGTGTGAGCGCCCCGCTGCACCGCACTTGCATGGCCCAGTCCCCCGCCGTTCCTGTCCACATTGCCATCGTCATGGATGGCAATGGCCGCTGGGCCAAACACCGTTTTCTGCCGCGTCTGGCGGGTCATAAGCAGGGAGTGACTTCGCTGCGCCGCTGTGTCAAGGCCTGCGCCGAGCGCGGCGTGTCTGTGCTGACCGTGTTCGCGTTTTCGTCGGAGAACTGGAACCGCCCGGCAGATGAAGTGTCCGGCCTTATGGCGCTGCTGGCGCGCGCCATCGGGCGCGAAGTGCCGCAACTGGCGCGCGATGGTATTCGCCTGTACTTTGTCGGTGAACGCGCCAGCCTGACCGCATCGATGCGAGACGGCCTGGAGCAGGCCGAGGTGCAGACGGCGCATTGCACACGCATGGTGCTCAATATTTGTTTCAACTACGGTGGTCGTTGGGACATCGCCCAGGCGGCCGCCAGCCTGGCTGCACGCGGTGAAGCCATCACGCCCGACAGCCTGAACGCGGCCATGGCGCTGTCGCACGTGCGCGACCCTGACCTCTTGATTCGTACCGGCGGTGAAATGCGATTGAGCAACTTCCTGCTTTGGCAGGCAGCATATTCCGAACTGTTCTTCAGCGACAAACTTTGGCCGGAGTTTGATGAAGCCGCGCTGGATGCGGCCATTGCTGCTTACCACGGGCGCGAACGGCGGTTTGGCATGATTTCCGAGCAACTTGCCCAACAGCCGTCCGTGCTGGCACGGGCCTAAAGGACTGCCATGCTTCAGCAGCGCATCATCACGGCTCTGGTCTTGCTGGCCATTTTGCTGCCGGCATTGTTTTACCCGCAACCGGTCGCATTTGCCGCTGTGGTGCTGGTGCTGATAGCGGGGGCGGCCTGGGAATGGGGCCGACTCAATGGCTGTTCGTTTGCCGCATCGCTGGTGCAGGCGGCAGTCTGCGTGGCCCTGTGCATCGCCTCCTGGTGGGCGGGCTGGACAGAACGGCCTCAGGCCGCGCTGTGGACGGTGGCTGCAGGCGCCTGGGTACTCGGTTCGGCCTGGTTGCTGCGTGTCGGGGTGGTGGGCTGGCCACGCATCGCACGGCCTCTGCGGATTCTTGTGGGGGTGCTGGCGCTTTGGCTGGCGTGGCTGGCTGCAGCGCAGGCGCGGGTGATCGGTATCAATTTTCTGTTGTCGGTGATGTCACTCGTGTGGATGGCGGACATTGCCGCCTATTTCTCCGGGCGCACTTTCGGGCTGCGCTTTACGAAAAACAAACTCGCTCCATCGATCAGTCCAGGCAAGAGCTGGGAGGGTGTGTGGGGCGGTGTGGCAGGGGTGCTGCTGCTCGGGTTCGTGTGGTCTGCACTGGACGCCCATTGGGACGCCGCCGTGCCCAGTCTTTACTCGCGCCTTGCCGCCCAAGGCTGGTGGCTGCTGGTGTTGGGCGCGCTGTGCATGGCCTGCATGAGCGTGGTAGGTGACCTGGTCGAATCACTGGTCAAGCGCAGCGCCGGTGCCAAGGACAGCAGCAACCTGCTGCCCGGCCACGGCGGTGTGCTCGACCGGGTGGACGCATTGCTGCCTACGCTCCCGCTGGCCATGATGCTCAGCTCTTTGGTGGCCTGATGGTTCAACGCGTCACAGTTCTCGGCTCGACTGGGTCCGTCGGCAAGAATACTTTGGATGTCATTGCGCGACACCCGGAACGCTTTGAGGTGTTTGCGCTTAGCGCTGCCACGCAAGTTGACCTGCTTCTGGCGCAATGCGCGCAGTTCCAGCCGCGCTATGCGGTGATGGCCAGTGCAGTTCATGCACGCGATCTGGCTGAAAAAATAAAGTCAAATGGGCTTCTAACGCAGGTGATACAAGCGCAAGATGCTCTTGAAATTATAGCGTCTCACCCAGAGGTAGACAGTGTCATGGCCGCCATCGTCGGTGCGGCTGGACTGGCGCCTTGCCTGGCCGCAGCGCGCGCCGGCAAGCGCCTCCTGTTGGCCAACAAAGAGGCGCTGGTGGTCGGCGGCGAAGTTTTTATGCAGGCAGTGCACGAAGGTGGTGCCACCTTGCTGCCGATTGACAGCGAGCATTCGGCCATCTTCCAGTCGCTCCCGCAAGACCCCGCGACTTGGGCTGGGCGCGTCGACAAAATTATCTTGACGGCCTCGGGTGGCCCGTTTCGTGCCCGTCCGCCAGCCAGCTTGCGTGATGTCAGCCCTGACGACGCCTGCGCCCACCCAAACTGGGTGATGGGGCGCAAAATCTCGGTGGACTCGGCCACCATGATGAACAAGGTGCTGGAGGTAATCGAGGCGCGCTACCTATTTGGGCTGGCGCCCGAGCAGTTCGACGTGGTCATTCACCCACAGAGCACCATCCATTCCATGGTGCAGTACCGTGACATGTCGGTGGTGGCGCAAATGGGCACGCCCGATATGCGCGTGCCGATTGCCTATGGGCTCTCCTGGCCGGAACGTGTGGTCTCGGGCGCTGCGGCGCTTGATTTCCATACGCTCAGTGCCATGACCTTTGAATCGATCGACGACCATGGCCATCCCGAGCGGTTTCCTGGCTTGCGCTTAGCCTGGGAGGTGCTGGCGGCCGCTCCTGGAACCACGGTGGTGCTCAATGCTGCCAACGAAGTTGCCGTGCAGGCATTCTTGGACCGGCGCATCCGTTTCGACCAGATTCATGCTTTGAATCTGGAAACTTTGTCCGCAGTTCCTTCCTCCAAGCCCGATTCACTGGCGGCGCTCTTGGCGCTTGATGCGCAAGCGCGCCGCAGCGCCGAGCAGCATGCGGCGCGCATGTCTGCCTGAACCTTGAGGAGTCTGCCATGCTTACCCTGATTGCCTTTGTTGGCGCGCTCGCCATCCTGATTGCGGTGCACGAGTACGGACACTACCGGGTGGCCGTGGCTTGCGGCGTGAAGGTGTTGCGTTTTTCGGTAGGTTTTGGCAAGCCGATTTTGCGCTGGCAGCCCAAGGGCTCTCCGACCGAGTTTGTGGTGGGGGCTATCCCTCTGGGCGGGTTTGTGCGCATGCTCGACGAGCGTGAAGCGCCCGTGGCTCCTGAGGAAAGGCATTTGGCCTTCAATAACAAGCCACTGCGTGCCCGGGCAGCTGTGGTGGCCGCTGGGCCTGTGGCCAATTTGCTTCTGGCGGTGCTGCTTTATTCCGTGGTGAACTGGGTGGGCGTGCAAGAGCCGATGGCGTACCTGTCGAGCCCGCCCGCCGACTCCATCGCGCAGCGCGCGGGACTCCATGGCGGCGAGTTGGTGCAAACCATTGCACTCGGGGACGATGAGCCGCAAGAAGTGCGGTCATTTGAGGATCTTCGCTGGACGCTGACGCGTGGCGCACTCGATGGGCAGTCTGCTAGGCTAGAAGTTGAGACTCGCCCTGGCACCTCACGCAGTGTGTTGTTGCCGCTCAATGAAATTGATGTGAGGCAGGCAGATGCCGAACTGCTGCGCAAGGTGGGCATCGTATCTCCATGGACGCGGCCGACCATTGGCGAATTTGTCGCAGACGGCGCTGCCGCACGCGCCGGCTTGCAAAAAGGCGATCTGGTGCTGCGCATCGGTGATACCGACATAGGCGATGCCCAGCAGCTTCGCGAACGCATTCGGGTATCGGTGGCCGCGGGTGTTTCTGTCGCCCAGCTCTGGAGTGTTGAGCGCGACGGCCGCGTGCTGGAGTTGACGGTAGCGCCCGACGCGGTGGACGACCATGGCCAGATCATTGGCCGCATCGGCGCCTATGTGGGCGAGCCTCCGCGCTTTACCA
>JBQMQB010000238.1:0-4200 GCA_052172715.1 Giesbergeria sp.
GGCGCACAGGTGGTGGCGTTGGGCCGCGCCGGACAAGACCTTGGCAAATATCACCTACGCTACTCACACTTTGGATGGGCCTACAAAACACCCGAAGGCCCTTGGCGCGTGGCGCACAAGCTCAACGAATGTGGCACGGCGGTGGGGTATCTCTACCGCCAGGGGCTGGGCGAGTTCTTTCTCGATGACCTGTGGCGCTACGAGGCCGTGTATGCCGTACCTACACTTGAAGTGCAGCAGCGCCTACTGGCTGTTCTGCAGGACAAAGGGCGCACCAAGACGCTGCAGCACCAGCCCTACAGCATGGTCAGCTATGCATGGGGCCAGAAATACCAGCAGTCCAACCAGTGGGCACTAGAGACCCTGGCGCTCGCCATGGAGCCCACCACTGTGCGCACGCGCAACCAGGCGCAGGCTTGGCTGCAGTTCAAGGGCTATGAGCCCACTACGCTCAAGCTCGGCCCGCTCACACGCATGGGTGGGCGAGTGGGGTCGGCCAACATCGCCTTTGACGACCATCCGGGCGAAAAACGGTTTTCAGACCGCATCGAAACCGTCACCGTAGATTCGGTGTTGGCTTGGCTGCAACGCACGCAGCTGGCATCGGCCCCGGTGGTGGTAATGCTGAACAATTGAAAGTCCTTGCTCGATATTGCCCCGTAGCGGGTGAAATAAATGGGCGCACGCGGTAGGCAAATGCAGCGCGTTACATAAAATGCAAATGGGTTACCGAAAGGGGAGTAAATAAAAATGCCAAATACAAATTCAACAGTGACACCGGTGCAGGCCTCTGCACCTACCGGATTTCAGCTGACACCGCCTGAGGTGCTTCAACCGGTTGGCAATGAAGTTGCCAAAACGGCAGTGCCATTGCCGCAGGAACTGTCCAAGGCGGTCGAGGAGCAAGTGGATCGATTTGTCGAGGGCCTGATGACGGAAGACGTCCAGAGCGAAGGCTTTCGCTCCAAGCTCGACAGCGCGTTTGCCTTGGGCCGCGAAGAAGTGTCCATCGCCGCCAGTTTGATGCAAGGGCGCCTTATGGAGCGCAACTTTGTCGGCACGGAAGACAGCTCGGCATTCAAGGCCATACAGGACATGCGCCGCCAGCTCGACGATCTCAACCCTGGAAAGGAAGGCGATCTGTTTCAGCCGCAGAAGCTGCTGGGGTTTATTCCGTTTGGCAATCGCCTACAAAACTACTTTCGCAAGTTTCAAAGTGCTGGCGGGCAATTGAACAAAAGCATGGAGCAGCTGTACGCCGCGCGCGACGATATTCAGCGCGATGTGGTGGACATTGAAGCCACCCGCAGCAAGCTGTGGGATGCGATGCAAAAACTGGCTGGTGCGATTCGTTTTGCCGAATTGCTGGACGTCAGGCTATTTGCAAAAGTGGAGGGGCTGCGGGCGACCGACGCCGTGCGTGCCAAAGCACTTGAGCAGGAAGTGCTGTTTTATGCCCGACAAAATCTGCAGGACATGCTGACGCAGCAGGCCGTGTGCACCAACGGCTACCTGGCTTTGGACGTCTTGAAGAAGACGGGGCGCGAGATGATGAATGGTTGCTCGCGCGTGGCAACGACTGGCATGAGCGCGTTGGCGGTGGCGCAGACTGTGGCGCGCGCCACAGGCAATCAGATCAAGGTCATGGAGATGCTGTCCGGTGTGAATGCAACCATCGAAGGCTTGATTGCAGAAACTGGCCGGCAACTCAATACCCACGTAGAGAAGACAACCCAGTTTGCACAAGACCCAATGGTGGGCATTGAAAAACTCAAGGAGATGTTTGACCAGACGTTCAAGGCCATGGATGCCATGGACGATTTCCGTTCTAAAGCCATCGTGGTGATGGGGCAGAACAACGCCATGATTTCATCTGAGATCAAGCGTGCAGAGCAGTACATCGACAAGGTTCGCATGGACCAGGCCCGCAAGGCCACGAGTGTGCAATTGAGCGGGCCCGTGAAGCTCTGATTTCTATTCCCTATTTCGTTTGATTAACTGCGGGCAAATTGCCTGCTTTGAAGGAGAATTTTCAATGGCAAGTCGTTACGTAGTTCAGCGCGATACTGTCGCGTGGCGCATGCAAGTTCGCATCTCGTTTGGTTTGGCAATCGCGTGTGCGGTCATCGGTGTGCTCCAAATGCCCGGAGGTGAGTTGGACCGTGCATTTTTGGCGATTGGCATGTTTTTCTGTCTGTTTGCCAGTTTTACCGTGGCCAAGACCCAGCGTGACAACCGCGATGGGCAAGTAGACACCGCGGCATGGGTTATTGCGGTATGGATCGCATTTGCCGCCGCGATTCTTTTGACCGGCTGGGGCTTGTGGCGCATGAGTATTGAGCCGTGGCAAAAGTACTACATGCTGGTGACGTGGCTGTTCATGGTGAGCAGCACCTTCACCTTGGCCAAGACTGTGCGCGATGCGCAGGAGGCAGATTTGCTTGAGCAGCGCTCTGCCCGGGCGCGCAGCAGTGGCGAAACAGATGCGGCGTGACCTGTTTCGCGTTTAGCGCGATTTCTTGGATGCCAGAAATCGTTGCTGATTGACCAAAAGCTCGGCCGCACTGCGGCCGAGCTTTTTTTCCCGCAGCAGTATTTCCTCAAGCAGCAAATCGAGTTGCTGGAGCAAGGCGGCTTGAGCACAGGGCTGGTCGCTCAGCAAAGGTTCACCACGCTGCGCCACTGGCACGTGAAGGTAGGCCGCCACGCTGTCAGGAACGTAGCGGCGAAGGCATTCGCGCAGGTACATCCGGTCTTCCACGGTGAAGTGTTCGTCGTGCGAGGCGACCTGGTTGCCTATGCGCTTGAACGCCCCCTTGATGGAGAGCAATCTCGATGCATTTTCTTCATCAAGCTCCGCGGCCGCTTTTTCCAAAGATGTGTCAAAAGCAGCCAGAGACGCTTGGTCAAACAACAAGGGAGACTGCGCGCCCGCTCCTTGTGCATCGGCAGCGGCGGCCCTGTCGTTGACAATTTTCCAGCCCACTGCGCCGCACCCGGCAATGGCAACGCCTGTCGCTATGAGCACGAGGAGAGATTGAATGGCTCCCAGCAACACCAGGACGCATCCACAGGCAGCAAGGACCCCAAAACCGATTTGGGCGCCCGACGTGGTTTTTTGTGCGGATACACGGGAGGAAGAGAGGTGATCCACCAGCGAAGCGCCGAACCGGTTCCGTGTGTGCACCCGCTCAATGCGCTCTTGAAGTTGTGAAGGCTGCTCGCGGTTTAGCGCGTCCAGGCTCCGTTTTCGCTTTAACGCCGTGCGGCGGTTGATGGGGCCGTCGCCCGAAATCAGTCGACTGTCTTCTTCGGACGGGTGCATCTTGATGGTCTTGTTGTATTTGGGGCTGTGAGGACGGCGAAGCATCCGCTTCAAGGCGGGTTGGCCGCCTCGGACGGAGCGGCTGTGAGGCCCGGGTGGCACTATACCGGTGAGGGAGGGCCGCCATGCCCCGTCTGCGCGGCATTTTCGGCCATCACTGTGGTTTCGGCTCACCGAAAGCGGCCTCCTGACAAGACCAAGCGGTCAACTGCCGGTTTTAGGCGGGTTGCCCACATGCGCGCGCCATTGTCGTAGGGTGCTACGGAGCACGGCGCAGTTCTGTTTTGCGATACCTGCGGTGTGACTCCGTAATCCTTCTCGTACAAATCGATACCTTTTGGGCTCCAGCATGGACGATGGCGCCACCAGCATCTGCTGGGGATTTGAGGATGTGTATGAGTACTTTGTCCGTTGTCTGCCGTCCGTTTGTGCGCCGCCGTGTCGCTGCCCTGTGTGTGAGCGTGGTGGTGGCCGGTCTGTCTGGCTGCTATGTGGTACCGATAGACCCGCGCACTGGCCAGCCGGCGCCTATGCCATCCGGCGCGCCCGCAGCGGCGCCCGCCCCCGCATTGCCCATCAGCTTCCCCGCGCGCTTGTACCCTGCCAACGAGTTGGCCAGCGGCTACGGAGTTGTCAACGCCACCGTGACCAACGACCTGCACGGCCGCGGCAGCTTCAATGCGAACATCAACGGAGAGAGCTTCGTGGGTGAGGCCACGCGCAAGGCCGGATCAAGCCGCGAAGGACTGGCCAACGGCACGGGCAACCGTGGCAGCTACCTGAGCTGCCAGTACGCGATGAACTCGGCCACGTTGGGCACCGGCACCTGCCGCCTGAACAACGGTGCGGTGTTTACGATGCATGTGGGAAATTAG
>JBQMQB010000239.1:0-4092 GCA_052172715.1 Giesbergeria sp.
TTGCTCCGAACGCCGCAGCAGCACGGCGCCAATTGCCACCACCACACACACCATCGCCGCCATGTCCTGCCAATGGGGCCATTCGCCGACGATGAGTGGTGCGCTCAAGGTGCCGATGAGCGGCACGGCCATTACGCTCATGGCACTGGTGGATGCCGGCAACTCACGCGCTAGCGCAAACCAGATCACCTGTGCCGCGCCATAGTTGATCAGTACGCTCCACACAAGGCTCACCCATACTGCCGTGCTGAAATGCCAGTGCTGGGGCGGCTCCAGTGCCACCGCGAGCAGCATGATCACTGCAGCCGACAAAACCATCATCCACACGACGAGCGTCTCGGCGGGCAAAGTCAGTTGCGCGCGGCGCATCCAGATCGTGCCTATGGCCCAGCTGAGCGCCGCCCCCTGCATCCACGCAATGCCGGTGGGCCGACCTGCCAGTTGTGCCCACTCGTTCCACAGCAAAAGTGCAATACCCGTGAGAACCGCCACCACGGCGAGCACCATGCGTGGGGTCAGCTTGTCGCGGTACAGCAGCACGCCCAGAAGCACCGTCCACACGGGCATGGTGAAACCGAGGATGGCAGCGCGTCCGGCCGGTAAGTGCGCCACCCCGATGATGGACAGCGCGTGCCAGCCCAGGATGTTGGGCAGGCCAAGCACCACCACGGTTCGCCATTCCGAACGTCCTCTGGGCACGAGGCGAATGCCTTGCATACCGAAGTACCCCGCCAGCATCAACGCGCCGAGCGCCATGGTCAGCCCGCGAAAATGGAGCGGGCTGATCTCGCGCAGCGCAAGCTTCATCACCGGCCAGTTCAGCCCCCACATCAGAGTGAGCAGCACAAGGCCAATGAGCTGGCGGCGGGAGAGGGGTGTCATGGTGGTGCGGTGGGCGTTAACACAAGTGTCTGTGATTTTGCGTCGGGAGCTTTACAGGCTGTCGCGGTCGGCAGGCGTGGGGTAGCCAAATACGATGCAAGCTATGCGCCGGGCCTACACATGCCGCTTCGCCGCCGCGCCCCGAGGCACTTCCGCCACCTGCGCGTCGGCCTGAGCGTGCAGTGCATCGAGCACATGGCAGCGCGCGTCAGAGCCATCGCAACGCTTGCGCAGGTCGCGCAGGCTTTGCTCCAGCGCCTGCAGCTCTTGCCGACGTGTGCGCACGTGGGCGATATGTTCGTCCAGTGTGTGGCAGGCGGCGTGCGGGTCGCGGGGCGGGTGGTTGTCCAGCGCCAGCAGAGTGCGCACTTCGTCCAGCGACATGTCCATGGCCCGGCACAGGCGAATGAAGCGCAGCCGGTGCACGTCGGCCTCGCTGTACAGGCGGTAGCGGTTGTCCTCGCGGGCACCGGGGCTGAGGAGGCCTTCTTTTTCGTAGTAGCGCATGTTGGCGGCGGACACGCCCGATCGCCGCGCAGCTTCGCCAATGCGCCAGCACGCAGTGTCTATAGTCGCTGTAGGGTTTTCGTCCAGCATGGCTTGACCTTCAAGTGACTTCATGGATTTCAATAGTGACATGAATGACCATGACACCTTCCAACCAGGGGCATTGCCGCTTCACGATGTGGCCCATGCGGCCGCTTCCGCCGCGCTGCCGCTCGAGGCACACCACCACGCTAGCGGTCACCACCATACTGGCCCTGCCGCTGCGCCAACAGCTGCGGGCCCGCGCATTGAGATTTCTTGCTGTCCGAGCGAGGGCGGCGCGTGTGAGGAAGGCATGGCTGCGGGCGACCATGACCATGCACACAGCAGCGACGATGGTCACGACCACAGTGCCCTACCGGGCTGGGCACGCATCGGCTCCGCGCTGCTGGCCGCGACTGGCGCCGAATTGCTGCATTTGCTGGGACCTGGCACGACGCTGTGGCTGGGCGCTGGTATGGCACTGGCGGTGTTGGCCATTGCGCTGGCGGGGCTGGGTGTGTACCGCAGTGGCCTGCGCTCGTTGGTGCGTGGGCAGCTTGGTATCAGTGCGCTGATGGCGGTGGCCGTGACCGGCGCCTTTGCCATTGGCCAGTGGCCCGAGGCGGCCATGGTGATGGCGCTGTATGTGCTGGCTGAGCGCATTGAAGAGCGCGCCGTGGGCCGGGCGCGCCATGCGATTGGCGCGCTGCTTGCGCTCAGCCCGGATCAGGCTGAGGCGCTTGGGGCGGATGGCCAATGGCGCAGTGTGCCGGCAGCCACGGTGGCAGTGGGCAGCACGGTGCGCGTGCGCCCCGGTGGGCGCGTGCCGCTCGACGGCACCGTCACGCGCGGGCGCAGCGCGGTGGACGAATCGAGCGTCACAGGCGAGAGCCTGGCGGTGGACAAGGCCCCGGGCGACCTCCTGTTTGCCGGCACGCTCAATGCCCAGGCCGAGCTCGAGCTGCGCGTGACTTCTGCAGTGGGCCACACCACGCTGGACCGCATCATTCGCGCCGTGGAAGAGGCGCAGGCCTCCCGCGCGCCCACGCAGCGCCTGGTGGACCGTTTTGCGGCTGTCTACACCCCAGCGGTGTTTGCCATCGCTGTGCTGGTGGCCGTGGGGGCGCCGCTGCTGCTTGGCTGGGCGTGGCTCGATGCGCTGTACCGCGCGCTGGTGCTGCTGGTCATTGCCTGCCCGTGCGCGCTGGTGCTGTCCACGCCGGTCACCGTGGTCAGCGGCCTGGCGGCGGCGGCGCGGCGCGGCATTTTGATCAAAGGTGGCGCATCGCTGGAGCAGGCGCGCGGCATCCGTGTGGTGGCGTTTGACAAGACCGGCACGATTACCGCGGGCCGACCGCTGCTGGTGGAGCAGGTGCGTTTCGGCGCAGACGCGGCGCACGACGTGGCGCTGGCGCTCGCCAGCCGCTCGGACCACCCGGTGGCCCGCGCCATCGCTCAGGGGCTGGCGGCGCCTGGGGTATCGCTGCCCGCCGTGGACGAATTCACCGCCCATGCGGGCCGTGGCGTGCAGGGCAGGGTAGATGGCACCACCTGGCAACTGGGCAACCAGCGCTGGATGCGTGAGCTGGGCGTGTGGAACGATACGACGGAGGCTGCCGCAGCCGTACATGCCGCGCAGGGCCGCAGCATCACCCTGCTGGCCAACCGTGATGGCGTGCGCGCACTGTTTGCCGTGGCCGACACGCTGCGCCCGCAGGCGGTGCAGGCAGTCGCCGAGCTGCGCGGGCTAGGCATTACGCCCGTCATGCTGACGGGCGACCAGATCGGTGCTGCGCAGGCTGCTGCGCGCGAGGCGGGCATCGACGAGGTGCAGGCCAGCCTGCTGCCCGAGCACAAGCTGGCGGCCATTGCTGCGCTGCAGAAAAAGTACGGCCTGACGGCGATGGCGGGCGACGGCATCAACGATGCGCCGGCGCTGGCGCAGGCGGACATTGGTTTTGCCATGGGCGCGGCCGGTACCGATGTGGCCATGGAAACGGCGGATGTGGTCATCATGAACGACGACCTGCGCCGTGTGGCCGAGACGGTGCGCCTCTCGCGCCGCACGCACCAGGTGCTGGTGCAGAACATTGCGCTGGCGCTCTCCATCAAGCTGGTGTTTCTGGCCCTGGCGTTGGCGGGCGAGGCGACCATGTGGATGGCGGTGTTTGCCGACATGGGCGCCAGCCTACTGGTAGTCGCCAATGGCCTGCGCATGTTGCGGCCTGAGGCGTTGGCACCTATGACAGAGCAAGATGCCAAGTGAAAACAGGATTTTCCGTAGGATGGCTGGCCGCAGACAGCTACAGAAGGAGTAGCGAAAGTGCCATAAAAAATGGCCGAAACCGCTGCCGGTTTCAGCCATACGGCGCGCTTGCTTGCGGGGGCCGCCGCTGCCCTGGCACCTGGCGACGCGTCAGGCCTGCTCTGCCTTCGTTTTCAGTAGGGCGTACAGCTCGTCTTTGAGTTGCAGCTTCTGCTTTTTCAGGGCCTCGATTTCCAGGTCTGCTGAAGGGCCTGTCGCGGCGACCATGCTGGTGATTTTGTGGTCCAGGCGGTTGTGCTGGTCGAACAGTCGGGTGAAGTGGTGGTCGGTGGTCTTGAGTCGGGTGATCAGGTCTCGGTATTCAGGGAACATCGTTTCTCTTTCCTTCGACGGGTTGCGCAGACAGTGCCGTACCC
>JBQMQB010000240.1:0-4051 GCA_052172715.1 Giesbergeria sp.
CCCGCATGCCCGGTGTGCGCAGGCACAACGTAGGCGCCTTCCTACGGGCTTGGCGTGCCCCCGCTGGCAGAATCTATCGCACCCTGTCCGTACACTTCTCAGTCAGGGAATGCGCCATCCTGCCGAACGCCCCACGGACCTGTGACAGTGAAATTGAAAACCTACATCGTCGAAGACAACGCCACGATCCGTGAAAACCTGATCGGTACGTTGGAAGAGCTGGCCACGATTGAATCGGTAGGCGCAGCCGAGACCGAAGATGAAGGCAAGGCTTGGCTAACTCAGGACAGCGCGCAGTGGGATCTGGCCATCGTCGACCTGTTCCTGCGCCAAGGAAGCGGTCTGGGCGTGCTGGTTGCCTGCCGCGAGCGCAAGCCTCACCAGCGCGTGGTGGTGCTGAGCAACTACGCCACGCCCGATGTGCGCATGCGATGTGCACAGTTGGGGGTAGATGCGGTGTTTGACAAATCCAACGAGATCGACGCCCTGGTGGACTATTGCATCGCCCAGGCCGACAGTCTTGACGCAAGCGCAGCGCAGCCCGGCCGCTGAGCCCGCTGCGCGCCAGGGTGCACTGCCCCGCACCCGGCGCCGATCAATCGATCAGGCGGTTCTTCAGTGCGTAATACGTCAGGTCGCTATTCGAGTTCAGTGCCATTTTTTCCATCAGACGCGTACGGTAGGTGCTCACCGTTTTGACGCTCAGAGAGAGCGATTTGGCGATGTCGCCCGCAGTCTCCCCGCGGGCCAGCTTGAGAAACACCTGAAATTCCCGCTCCGAAAGCAGCTCGTGCGGCGGCGCGTTGTCCTTGCGGTTAAGTTGCTGGGCCAGCAGTTCTGCCACCGAAGGCGTCAGGTAGCGTTTGCCAAGAGAAATGGTGCGAATGGCTTCGACGATTTCCATGGGTTCGCATTCCTTGTTCAGGTAGCCGCTTGCGCCTTGGCGAATCAGCGAGATGGCGTAATGCTCTTCCGGGTAGCCGCTCAAAATCAAGATGCCCATGTCCGGCGCCTTTGCGCGCAGCATGGCCAGGGCGTCAAGCCCGCTTTGCCCAGGCATGGCCAGATCCATCAGCAATACGTCGATTTCATGGGCGCGCACCAGATCGATGGCCTCACGACCGTTGCTGGCCTCGCCGACAACGCGCAGATCCACGTGCTCGGAGAGGAACTGGCGCAATCCCGCGCGAACAATGGCGTGGTCATCGACAATGCCGATATTGATCATGCTGTGCCTTTCGGTCGCCTTGTGGCGCACCTTTTTGTGTTTGGAGAGGTGAAAAATTCTAATGCCGTCGCATGCTGTTTACGACGGTATAGCAGACCATTATCCGTAAATCTAGGTGCAGGGCGCAGCGCCCAAGGACAAACCCATGCCATGGTCTAAATTCAGGAAATTCGCATTCAGTCTGCCGCTTGCAGTGCTTGCCACGCTCACGCTGGCAACCATCAACGAGGTTGGGTTTCACAATTCTGTCAAGGCGCTGGAGACGGAAGAACGCGCCCAGACGCTGCGCAACTCAGTCACCCAGCTGCTGCAAAGCATGCTGGACGCTGAGACCGGAAATCGCGGCTATTTGCTGACCGGAGAAGCGCGCTACCTAGCGCCCTACGAAGAGGCGATTGTCACCGTCAACGCCAACCTCAATCAGCTGCGCACCAATGTACTGGGATCCGATGCCGATGTGGCCGAATTTGACCTGCTTTCGCGGCAGGTCTCGCGCAAGCTCTCCGAAATGGAACTGAGCCTTCGGCTGCGCCGCCAGGGCAACGATGACGCCTGGAAATTCGTGCTCTCTACCGATGTGGGCCTTGAAAACATGGAGGCAATTCGCAAGCACGCCAAGAACCTGATTGACTTTGCCGTAGCCGAGACCACCCAGCAGCAGGGCAAGATCCGCCAGTCGCTGCTGATCTCACGCCTGGGCATTTCTCTGGTGAGCGCGGTAGGCCTGCTGGCGTTTGCCATGTACCTGCGCCAAACTGCAGCACTACAAAAGGCGACAGACCGTGAACAGGCTGTATTGAAGGCCGAGCGTGCGCGCCTGGAAGACTTGGTGCGCGAGCGCACCGAATCGCTCTCGGAGCTGGCCAGCCATTTGCAAGTGGTGCGCGAGGACGAGCGCGGCCACCTCGCACGCGAACTGCACGACGAGCTTGGTGCGCTGCTGACCGCAGCAAAACTCGACGTAGCGCGCCTCAAATCCCGCATCACGAACGAAAGCCCCGAAGTGGCGGAACGGCTTAAGCATTTGACGGAAGCCCTCAATGGGGTGATTGCCCTCAAACGCCGCATCATCGAAGACCTGCGCCCTTCCTCACTCTCGAATCTGGGGCTTACTGCAGCCATTGAAATCCTCACACGCGAATTCGCCGAGCGCGCCGACCTGGACGTGCAAATCAACGTGGAACCGGTCACCCTGCCCGATGCCACAAACCTCACCATCTACCGCATGGTCCAGGAATCCCTCAACAACATTGCCAAATACGCCCAGGCGCAGCATGTACTGGTCACCGTGCACAACTATCCGACGCACGTGGCCATTCAGATTCGCGACGACGGCAGCGGCTTTGCAATAGCAGATGTCCGGCGCAACGCCCATGGCCTGCTGGGCATGCGCCACCGCGTCGAAGCCGCAGGGGGGCGGCTGACCATTACCTCTGCGCCGCAACAAGGCACCTTGATTTCGGCCGTGATCCCCACCAGTCCGGCAGCGCCTGCACCAGCGCGCGAGATCGCGTAGGCCCGTGCCTACATAGGCACCCGCGTAGAACCTGACAGCGAATGGCGCCTGCACCTTGCAGCCAAGCTGCGGCTGCACTCCTACAGTAGCGACAAGTGTGTTGAAACCTTCAATGCACACCAATCGAATCGCACTGCGAGACTGAAACAGGAGCCCAAAAATGCTGCACTACGCCGTCGTCTTTCTTGTCATCGCGCTCATCGCCGCCGTTTTCGGCTTTGGTGGCATCGCCGCCAGCGCGGTTGGCATTGCCAAAATTCTGTTCTTCATCTTCGTGGTGCTGGCAGTGCTCACGTTCGTGGCAAGCTTGTTACGGCGCGGATAACTGCATATCGCCCACCCGTGCCCAACCCAGAGGAAACCGAAATGAATCCCCAACAAGTCACTGAAAAAGTCAACGATGCCACCCAACGCACCGCGCAAGCCGTGCGCACCACGGCCGACGCTACCCTGCAGAGCGCGCAGCAAGCGGTGAGCGCAACGCGCGAAACTGCCAACGCCCAACTGGACAAAGCAGCAGCCGCAGTCGATTCGATGCAAGCCAGCATTGACCCCACGATCAACGAGCTGGCAGCCAAGGCACAGGCGCTGGCAGAACGCAGCATCAACTACTGCGCACACACCGGCGATCGTCTGCGCCAGCAGGTGGACAACTACAGCCAGGCCACCACACGCTACGTAGTGGACCAGCCGGCCAAATCCATGCTGCTCGCCTTTGGCAGCGGCGCGGCGCTTGCCACCCTGCTCATTCTCGCGACACGCGGCCGACGCGACTGAAGTCGACCATCACACCGTGGGCAAGCTCGGCTTGCCCACCCCCATAACCCCACGCCAAGAGGGAACCCCGATGAGCAAAGATACCGACAACAACGCGCTGGAACTTGACGAAGGCGCCTTGCGCGCCGCCGCCACCCAGGAACTTGACCGCGGCGCCGTGACGCCCGCGTCCAGCCCGTACCGCGAGTCCATCATCAAACTGCTCAACGGGGCGCTGGCAACCGAATTGGTCTGTGTACTGCGCTACAAGCGCCACCACTTCACCGCGCATGGCATGGCATCGCCCGCCATCGCAGCCGAGCTGCTGGTGCATGCCAACGAAGAGTCTGGTCATGCTGATCTGATTGCCCGGCGCATCGTGCAACTGGGTGGTGAACCCGATTTCTCCCCCAAAGGCATCGAAGAACGCAGCCACGCCGACTACGACGACTCCACCGAGCTGAAAGCGATGCTGCGCGCTGACTTGGTGGCCGAGCGCATCGCCGTTGAGGCCTACCGCCAGATGATCACCTTGATCGGCGACAAAGACC
>JBQMQB010000241.1:0-4029 GCA_052172715.1 Giesbergeria sp.
GATTCGGCGGCGTCAAGCGCGTCCTGCTGCACGTCGACCAGCACCAGGTTCATGCCGTGCGCTGCACCAATGCGCGCGCATTCGAGGCCAAAGCCCGACCCGGCACCGGTGAGTACGGCCGTCTTGCCAGCAAAGTGTTCAATCATCAGTCTGCCCGTCTGAGTACATAGCCAATGCGAGGGAAATGCACATGCACCGTGCCAGCCCGCGGGTCGGTTCGGCGCAGGATGTAGTGGGTTCTGCTGGCAGCCAGCAGCGTGCCTTGCGTGGCTTCGGTGCCAAAGCTCTCGGGCGCAAGGGTCACTTCGCTGCCCAGCGCGATGCCGTGCTCGTCCTGAAACGCTTCGCCGATGAGCGGCAGCGGCTCGGCGTTGGCCGCCACGGTGATGGCGTCCTGGGCGCTGAATTTTTCCATACGACCGTGGCCTAGGGTGGCCATGCGGCCCATCCATTCGAGCACGGCGGGTACATGGTCGAACACATCCGCCACGCTCGGCGTACAGACGCGTGTGAACCACAGCGGGTGGTACGCGGCAAAGTCGGCCACGCAGGGTTCGGCGCCAAACAGAAAATCGTGCTCTTCCACCATGTGCGCGATGCGCCGCAGGTACGAGCGGTAGGCGGCTGCGGCGTCCTGCAGGCGCAAGCGCGTCATGTTCACGCTCATGGCCTTGCGGTCTTGCGCAAAGGCAGCACCGGCTTCGGGCGTGAGTTTGGAAAACAAGGCGGCAATGCCATTGGGCTGCATGTTCCAGGCCATGGCCGTCCAGAACAGCGTGCTGTCGGCCCACTGGGCAAAAATGCGCGAGACACCTTTGAGGTGCGGCGGGTACAGCACTGGCTCGGGCGCGTGGTGCTCCAGCACCTCACAGATCAGGCTGGTGTCGCAGTAGATGTCGGCCCCGATCTGTAGCACAGGGGTGCGCCGGTAGCCGCCGGTGAGCGCCACCAGGTCGGGCTTGGGCATGACGCTGGGGATCATCACCGACTTCCACGGCAGCGCTTTGAAACCCAATACCAGGCGGACTTTTTCGGCAAATGGTGAAGAGGGGTAGTGGTGCAGGATGAGTTCGGTGCTCATGGGGTCTCCTTGGTGGGCCACGGGCGCAGCATTTCAACGTGGGGAATACCGTCTTCCAGGTAGGGTACGCCTGCGGCCACAAAGCCGAGCGCACCATAAAACGCTTGCAAGTGCGCCTGCGCGCTGATGCGCACCGCCCTGCCCGGCCAGAGCCGCTCGCAGTGGGCCAGGCCCTCCTCCATCAGCAAAAGACCAAGCCCCTGGCCGCGCACCTCGGGTGCGGTGACGACACGGCCAATGGACGGTTCGGCGTAGCGCGCACCGGGGTCCACGATGCGCAGACAGGCCAACAACTGGTCTGCCGCGCTGTAGCCCAGCAGGTGCCAGGCGTGCTTGTCGGCAGCATCCGGGTCTTGGTACGGGCCTTGTTCGAGGATAAAGACGCGGCAGCGCAAGGCCAACGCGTCGTGCAAGGCATGCACGCCCAGCGTGTCGAAGCATTCGCACACCCAGCGTAGGGGCTGGGTGGCTGGGCGCAGCGGATCGGCCATGCGCGCGCTGCCTTCGTCAGATCAGTTTGACGAGCTGCTTGCCGAAGTTCTTGCCCTTGAGCAAGCCCAGGAAAGCTTCGGGCGCCGCCGTGATGCCTTGGGCAATGCTCTCGCGCGGACGCAGCTTGCCCGTGCCTACCAGCGCTCCCAGCTCGGTCAGTGCTTCTGGCCAGACTTCCATGTGCTCACTCACGATGAAGCCTTCGATCTTCAGGCGACTGACCAAAATGAGGGCCGGGTTGGCCATAGGCAGCGGCGCGCCGTCGTAGCCGGCGATCATGCCGCACAGGGCAATGCGACCAAAGGCATTCATGCGCAGCAGCACGGCGTCGAAAATCCAGCCGCCGACGTTCTCGAAATAACCGTCGATACCCTTGGGGCAGGCCTCTTTGAGTGCCTTGGCCATGGCTTTGGTGTCGCTGTGCTCTTTGTAATCAATGCATTCATCAAAATGAAGTTCGTCCACCGCGTACTTGCATTTCTCGGGGCCACCGGCAATGCCCACAACCCGGCAACCGCGCGCCTTGGCGAGGGCGGCAAAGGCGCTGCCCACGGCGCCAGTGGCGGCACTGACCACCACCGTCTCGCCCACCTTGGGTGCAATGATTTTCGCCAGACCGTACCAGGCAGTAACGCCGGGCATGCCGACCGCGCCCAGATAGTGCGAAAGCGGGACATGGGTGGTGTCCACCTTTTTCAGCGCGCCAGGCTGGTTGGCGTCGACCACGCTGTACTCCTGCCAGCCACCAAAGCCCACCACCTTGTCGCCCGCTGCGAACTTGGGATGGCGGCTCTCCACCACTTCACCAGCGATGCCGCCCTGCATCACCTCGCCCAGCGCCTGCGGTTGGGCATAGCTTTTGGCATCGTTCATGCGGCCGCGCATGTAGGGGTCGAGGCTAAGGTAGTGGTGACGCACCAGCACTTGGCCATCCTGCAAGGCGGGGGTGTCGGTGGCAACAAGCTTGAAGTTGCCCGCCACAGCTTCACCCTGAGGGCGGTTGTCGAGAAGAATTTGCTGATTGCGGGGCATTAAAGTAATCCTTGAAAATAGGTGAAAACTATTGTTTTGATAGCTGCTCGCGCATACCTATCAAGCGTTATAGGCCGATTTGACCTTAATTTTTTATTCTATGCAGGAGCAGGGTCAATCGGTGGGAATGACGCGCAGTTCGTGTGCACCGCCCGCCACGCTCCGCACGTACTTGAAGGTGCCCGTGGCGTGGGTGCATGGCCGCCCATCGGCATCAAAAACCGTACCTTCGGTAAACGCCATGCTGGCGGTGCGGTGAATGAGCCGCCCCTTGGCCACCAGCGGCCCACGCGCGGCCTGCATGAAGCTGGTTTTCATCTCGATGGTGACCACACCCACCTCAGGCGTGAGGCTGCGCGCTGCCGTGGCCATGGCGACGTCCAGCAGCGTCATGGAGGCGCCGCCATGGGTCACACCAAAGGAGTTGAGATGTTCGGGCTTGGCTTCGTAGCGCAGCTCAGAAGCACCGCCTTCCATGCGCACCAACTCAAAGCCGAGCAATTCGACAAAAGGGATCTCGACGCCGAACGCCAAGCCGAAATCGGCCGCTGTCGCCACGGCCTTAGCCCCCAGTGACGGCGCTGACGCCGCCATCCACCGCGAGGTATTGGCCGGTGATGTGTTTGCCCGCGTCAGAGGCAAACAGCGCGCACAGGCCTTTGAGGTCTTCGTCGTCCCCCAGGCGGCCAAGCGGCGTGTGTGCGGCCAAGCTCTCTTCGCCCATCGCCTTGAGCGTACCGGCAGTCATCTTGCTAGGAAAGAAACCGGGGCAAATGGCATTCACGCGAATGCCGTACTTGCCCCACTCGGTTGCCAGCGCCCGGGTGAAGTTGATGACCGCGCCCTTGGAGGTGTTGTAGGCAATGGTGGTCATCACCGGTGGGTTACCGCCAAGGCCTGCAATCGAGGCAATGTTGATGATGCTGCCCGCCTTGCGGTCAATCATGCTTTTGCGCGCCACATATTGGCTGAGCAGAAAGTAGCCCCGCACGTTGAGGTTCATCACCTTGTCCCAGGCGTCCACCGGGTGCGTCTCGGCCGGCGCGCCCCATGTGGCGCCCGCGTTGTTCACCAGGATGTCGATAGCGCCCAGGCGCTCCATGGTCTCGTCGGCCAGGCGGTGGAGCTCGCTCTCTTGCGCACAATCGGCGGCGACCCAGCGCGCGTCGATACCTGCCGCCTGCAACTGCGCCACAGCCTGCTCCAGATCGGCCGCCTTGCGCGAACTGACCATGACTTTGGCACCCGCTTCGCCCAGCGCGTGCGCCATTTGCAGTCCTAGGCCGCGCGAGCCGCCGGTAACGAGGGCCGTCTTACCGCGCAAGTCAAAGAGCTGCTGGAGGGTGCGAGGCATGGGGTCTCTTTCGTGGTGGTGGGCGCTTTCCACCAGTGGGCCGCGCAAGGCCGTGCATTTTGCGGCGCTG
>JBQMQB010000242.1:0-1785 GCA_052172715.1 Giesbergeria sp.
CCGGCTAATCCCCAAAATCTCGCACGCCTGTCGCTGGTCGCCATGCACCGTGGCCAGCACCTCGCGCAGACGCTGCTGCTCGGCGTGGCGGCGGGTGTCTCTCAAGGGCAATGGGGTCTGCGGGACACCAACAGGCAAGGCCGACGCCATGGGTTTGGCGCATTCGGGGAAGACCTCAATCATCCGGGTCGTATCGACCGCGCCGTGCGCATCGCCTACATAGGCTTGGCAGGCCAGCAGGCGCTCTACCCAGTTTTCCAGCTCGCGCACATTGCCGGGCCAGGTGTGGTGCTCGGCCTGCTGCAGCACCTTGGACAGCAAGGCTTCAGCATGCGGTGGATGGGCATCGACTGGCGTGTCGGCGGTGGCGTTCAAGCGCCGCCGCAGCAGCGCCTGCGCCAGCTGCTCCACATCGCTGGTACTGCGCTCGCGCAGCGCGGGTGTGGCCAGGCGCAGCACGGCCAGGCGGTAATAGAGGTCGCGGCGGAACAGGCCTTTTTCGACCTGCGCGGCCAGGTCGGCGTGGGTGGCAGCAATCACGCGCACATCTACTGGCACGGGCGTGGTGGAGCCCACGCGCAGCACTTCGCGCTCTTGCAGAACGCGCAGCAGGCGCGACTGCAGGGCCAGCGGCATGTCGCCAATTTCATCGAGGAAGAGGGTGCCGGTGTGGGCGGCTTCCACCAGCCCGGTTTTGCCGCCCCGGCGCGCGCCGGTGAAAGCGCCTTCTTCGTAGCCGAAGAGTTCGCTCTCCAGCAGGCTCTCACCCAGCGCGGCGCAGTTCACGGCCAGAAAGGGCTGCTGCGCGCGGCGGCTGGCGCGGTGCATGCCCTGGGCCACCAGCTCTTTGCCGGTGCCGCTTTCGCCCATGATGAGCACGGTGGAATCCACCGCCGCGCACTGGCGCGCCAGCGCCCGCAGGCGCTGCACGGCGGGGCTGTCGCCGAGATAGTCGTCAATGCGCCAGCGCGCGCCCGATGTGCCGCGTTGGCGCTGGTTGGCGCGCAGGTGGCGGTCGGCGTTCTGGATGACCAGCGGGTCGCGGCAGACCAGCAGCGCGCCGGTGAGCTGACCGTTTTCGACAATGGGTGCGCGGCGCACGACCTGGGTGCGCGTGGCCAGTTGCACCACCTCTTCGCTGCTCTCGCGCTGCAACAATGTGCCCGCCATGTCGAGCTGCGGCGCCACAGCACCCAGCGCGCGGCCGTGCAACTGCTCTGCGGGTGTGCCCAGCAGCGCGGCCATGGCGGGGTTGAGCGCTTGAATGCGCTGGTCGCAGTCCACCGCCACCACGCCGTCTTGCAACTGGCTCAATATGGTTTCGAGCCGCTGGTGGCGGGCGCGCTCGGCAAAGCGCTGGCGGGCCAGCAGCAGCGCTTCGCCCAAGGCCTGCAGCACGGCAGCATCGGAATACAGCAGCACGCTGGCAATGCCGGCCTCTTCGGCCAGGTCGGCCACCAAGCCTGGCGCCACCACGGCGCCAATGCCCGCGGCCAGCATGGCCTGCACGCAGCTCGGCGCATCGTCTGGCCCTTGGTAGTTGAACTGGGCAATGCCGGCACCAAACTGTGCGTCGAACTGGGCCACGTGCTCAGAGGGCGCGCCGAAGGTCACCAAGGCCACGCGCGGCGACAGCGCGCGTGCGCGTGCCAGCGCACCCAGCAGGTCAAAGCCGCGCACCTCGATCATGGCCACGGGAATGTCCACGCGCTCGCGCAGCCACGCGCCGCTGGCCCCGGCCGCCACCAGTGCGTCGATGGGCGTACGTGCGTGCAGCGCCAGCAC
>JBQMQB010000242.1:1885-4024 GCA_052172715.1 Giesbergeria sp.
GCCGGCGTGACCAATATGTGGTTTGGCCTGCCCGACCAAGGCTTCATGGGCCTGCACGAAATTGCCGATCACACGGCGCGTATTCGCGATGCCGTGCAACTGCCGCTGATCGTCGACGCCGATACGGGCTTTGGCAACGCGCTCAACGTGCGCCACACGGTGCGCGTGCTGGAGCGCGCAGGGGCCGACTGCATTCAGTTTGAAGACCAGGTGGCGCCCAAGCGCTGCGGGCACTTTGCCGGCAAGGATGTGATTTCAACCGAAGAGGCCGTCGCCAAAATCAAGGCCGCCGTCGATGCGCGCCAGGATGCCAACCTGCTCATCATGGCGCGCACCGATGCTTGCGCAGTCCATGGCTTTGAAGCGGCCATTGAGCGCGCGCAGAAATTCAGCGAAGCGGGGGCCGACATTCTGTTTGTCGAGGCGGTCACCACGGCGGAACACATCCGCGCGCTGCCACAGCGGCTCGATCGCCCGCAGTTGATGAACATGGTGATTGGCGGCAAGACGCCCATCGTCGGCGCCGAAGAGTTGGGCCAGTTGGGCTATGGCATCGTGCTGTACGCCAACGCCGCTTTGCAGGGCGCGGTGATGGGCATGCAAAAAGCGCTCACCGTGTTGCGCGATGAGCGCTCTGTGCGCGAAGACTCAGGCCTGGTGGTGCCGTTTGCCGAGCGCCAGCGGCTGGTGGGCAAGCCAGACTTGGACGCTTTGGAAAAGCGCTACGCGTCGTGACGCTGGCGGGCTTGCCTTTGAATACGCTTTAGGCGGGCGCGCCCACGATCACGCTGGACGCCTTGAAAATGGCGGTGGCTGCGCTGCCCACTGCCAGCGCCAGCGCAGTGCTGCTCTCGTTGGTGATGATGGCGGCCACGCTGCCGCCACCGGGCAGGTCAATCACCACCTCGGTGTTGACCGCGCCGGGCACCAGGCGCGAGACGGAGCCGGTGAGCCGGTTGCGGGCAGAGAACCGGGCTTCGCCAGCGTCGGTCACCACCACGATGGACGATGCCTTGACCAGTGCAAACGCCTGAGCGCCTACCTCCAGCGACAGGCTGTCGGCACTCTCGTGCGTGACGATGGCGACGATTTTGTGGCCACCTGCCGCTTGAATTTCGATTTCGTCGTTGACGGCGCCGCGCTGGACGCGGGTGACGGGGCCACTGAAATGGTTGCGTGCGCTGGTCTTCATGCTGATGTTCCTGATGAGTAAAAAATCGTCGGCAATGCCTTCGGCTTGCTGGCTTAGTTGTGCGATGAAACGGCGGTGCTCGTTTTCGATGAGCTGGAAGTTCTCGACCAGCTGCTTACCGCGTTGCGTGAGCACGGTGCCGCCGCCCCCTTTGCCGCCGGTGACGCGCTCGACCAGCGGTTCGCCAGCCAGGTTGTTCATCGCGTCGATGGCGTCCCAGGCGGCCTTGTAGCTCATCTGCATGGCCTTGGCCGCGTGGGTGATAGAGCCGCGTTCGGCAATATGCGCCAGCAGCGCAATGCGCCCCTTGCCGCCCAGGTTCTCGCCGCCCACGGTCATCCAGACGGAGCCGCCCAGTTCAATGCGTTTGTCGGTGGAGGGTGTCATGGCAGGTGGCAATGGGTCAAAAGAAGGCGTCAGTGTAGGCTGCACTACAGCGGCTCCACCCGCACGCCCACATCGGCTGGCGGCGCGTGGTGCAGGCAGCTGGTGACCAGCGCATCGACGCCGGTTGCTGCGTAGTCAGCAGCGTTCTGCCCGTTCACGCCGCCTGCGGCCAGCAAGCCCAGGTTAGGGCTGCGCTCGCGCAATTGTGGGCACCATGCGCGCAATTGTTCTGGCGCCACTTTGTCGAACTGCAGCACATCGGCACCGGCGTTGATGGCGGCAAAGGCGTCTTCTAGCGAGGCCACCTCAATCACGCATTGTTTCTCGGCCAATGCGGGGGCCGCCACGGCCAGCCGCGTCTGCAGTGTGTGCCAGTCGCCCAGTAGCGCGCGGTGCTGAGGAAACACCAGCACCGTCTCACCCACGCCCAAGCGGTGCGGAAAGGCTCCACCGCTCAGCGTGGCCTTGAGCGCAATGCGGCGCAGCCCCGGTGCATGTTTGCGCGTGGTCAGCACCGCCACGCCAGGAGCAGCGGCCTGCACCGCCTGCACCATGCGCGC
>JBQMQB010000243.1:0-4001 GCA_052172715.1 Giesbergeria sp.
CACCAGGTCGGCCACAGTGATGGGCCGGGCGCCGGGTTGCAGCGCGCGCGTGAAAAACGCATTGAAGCTGGCGTAGGTGGCCGGGTCGGCGTGCTCCGCCTCGGCCATATTCACTTCGTAGTGCGCGACAAAGGCGCGCACCAAGGCGGTCGTGAACCAGCCGGCGCGTGCTGAAGCAATTCTCCCGGCAAGGACGGTCAGCGCCTGCTTGGGCAAGAGGCGTTGGAGGAAGACGGCGAACTCATCGGACATGGCAGGGCAGACAGTGCAGGTATGTGGCGGGCGATTCTATAGAGCGCCACTGCAGCGCGATGTAGTCAAACGGAGCGTGCCGCGCTACAATCGACCGGTTTAGGGCTTGCGCCCCGCCTGTTATTGAAGCCGTCACCGCCGGCCTTCCCACCGAGCTGCGCTTGCAGGTGCAGCAACCCCCCGACCGCAATGCACAGAGCGCCTGCTCACACCGAGCAGGCAGCGCACGCGGTGGCGGTAGCCGCAGCGCCGATGGATGAAATCGTTTACCAGAGATTGAAAAATGGCCAAAGAAGAACTCATTGAAATGCAGGGCAGCGTCACCGAAGTGCTGCCCGACTCGCGTTTTCGCGTGACGCTGGAGAATGGACACCAACTCATCGCCTACACCGGCGGCAAGATGCGCAAGCACCACATTCGTATTTTGGCGGGTGACAAGGTGTCGCTTGAACTCTCTCCTTACGACTTGACCAAGGGCCGCATTACTTTCCGCCACTTGGCGGGTCGTGGCCCTGGGCCATCGCCGCGTTAAGCAAAAAATTCTTTCCAAATTTTGCTGTTTTCAGCAAAAAGCACCTCTGGTGCCGGTTAGAATACTAGCTGTCGGAGCGTAGCGCAGCCTGGTAGCGCATCTGCTTTGGGAGCAGAGGGTCGCGAGTTCGAATCCCGCCGCTCCGACCACCGAACCGAGGACTTGCAGCATGCGCTGCAAGTCCTTTTTTCTTGTCCCAGCGACACTTTGCACTTTCGCCATTGCGACTTGCACATGCCCAAGCTGCCAAATTCCCCAACAGACCGTTACGACGCCATCGATGCCTTGCGCGGCTTCGCCATGGTGTGGATGACGCTGTTCCATTTCTGCTTTGACCTGAGCCATTTCGGCTGGTGGCGCCAGGATTTTTACAGCGACCCTGTGTGGACATGGCAGCGCACCGCCATCGTCAGCCTGTTTCTGTTCTGTGCCGGCCTGGGGCAAGCGGTGGCGCAGTCGCGCGCGCTCGGTTGGTCAAGGTTCTTTCGCCGCTGGGGCCGCATCGTGGCGTGTGCGCTGCTGGTCACGCTTGGCTCCTGGCTGATGTTTCCACGCAGCTTTATTTACTTTGGCGTGTTGCATGGCATGGCGGTGATGCTGCTTATCGCACGGCTTAGCGCTGGTTGGGGGCGCTGGTTGTGGCCTGCTGGCCTGCTGGCCTTGCTGCTCCCGCTGGTGGCCCATTCGCTGCTGACGGGAGTGCTGGCAGACTGGGCCAATCCCTTCGACGCACGCTGGCTGAACTGGCTGGGGCTGATTTCCCGAAAACCTATCACCGAAGACTATGTGCCGGTGCTGCCTTGGCTGGGGGTGTTGTGGTGGGGCATGGCAGCGGGGGAGTGGATGCTGGCGCGCCCGCGGCGTTGGCTGGCTCCACCTGCGCCTGCCGTGGTAGCGCCTTTGGCGCTGCTTGGTCGCTGGAGCTTGTCGTACTACATGCTGCATCAGCCGGTGATGATTGGCGCACTTCTTGGGATCGGCTGGCTGCTCGGGCGATCGGCATAAAAAAACGCGGCCGAGGCCGCGTTTTCGATAGAAGAGCACATCCGCAGGCTTACTCGACCTTGGCTTTGGCGCGAATTTCTTCCTGAAACTTGGCCAGCTTTTGCTGCTGCAGCTGTTGCGAAATTTGGGGCTTTACGTCTTCCATTTTTGGCAGCTCAGCCTGGCGCATGTCGTCAAGGCGAATGATGTGCCAGCCGAATTGGCTTTTCACCGGAGTTTGCGTCATTTTGCCCTTTTCGAGCTTGATCAGCGCCTCGGTGAATTCGGGAACGTAGCTGCTCGGGTTGGCCCAATCGAGATCGCCGCCCTTGGCACCCGACCCTGGATCTTTCGACTTCTTCTTGGCGATGTCTTCAAACTTGGCGCCCTTCTTGATGGAGGCGATGATGGCCTTGGCCTCGTCTTCCTTCTCGACCAGGATGTGGCTGGCCTTGTATTCTTTGCCGCTGTTGGCGGTGACGAACTTGTCGTACTCGGCCTTGACTTCGGCATCGGTGACGGGGTTGGCCTTCTGGAAGTCGGCAAACAGTTCGCGGATCAGGATGGTTTGGCGGGCAAGCTCCATCTGCACTTTGAAGTCGGGTTCTTTCTCCAGGTTGCGCTTTTGCGCTTCTTGCAAGAAGATTTCGCGTGCGATGACTTCTTCCTTGATCTGGGCTTCGATTTCCGGCGTCATGGGACGGCCGGAACGCTCAACCTGCTGGCGCAGCACATCGGCGCGCTCTTTGGGAATGGCCTTGCCGTTGACCACGGCGATATTCTGTGCTGCCACAGGCAAAGCCACTGTGCCCAGCAAGGCTGCGGCCACGAGGCCGGACAAAAGCTGTTTCTTCATTCGAAATCCAAAAGGTGGAAAAGGTGCCGACAGACTGCCGACGAACCGCAACGCGTTGCCGCGTGGGATCAAAGAACCTCGATGGCGATCGCATGAGCGCCGCGGTCGATAAATTCTTGCAGCGCATCATACACAAGGCGGTGCTGTTTTACGCGAGACAAACCAGTAAGCGAAGGTGACGAAATGCGCACCCGGAAATGGGTGCCAAAGCCCGTACCGTTGGCGCCTGGGTGGCCGTCGTGCTGGTAGCTCTCGTCCAGCACTTCAAGTTGGGTGGGCTTGAGCGCTTCGCTCAGGGCTGCCTGCATGGCGGGGGCGGTGATGGGGATGTCGCTCGTCATTGTTGTGGGTCCTTTTCGGGTTCGGTGTCTTTCACGTAGCGGCTGAGGAATGCGGCCTGCGCCAGCACGAAGGCAAGCATCAGTCCGAGTCCGCCAAACAGCTTGAAGTTCACCCAAGTATCGGTGTCGAAGTTGAAGGCCACCCAGAGGTTGAGCACACCCATGGCAGCAAAAAAACCGGCCCAGGCCCAGTTAAGCCCCAGCCAGGCGGGCTCTGGCAATTCGACCTGCGCGCCCATAAGGCTCTTGATGAAGTTGCGACGAAAGATCAGTTGACCGACCAACAGGGTGCTTCCCATGAGCCAGTACAGCACGGTGGGTTTCCACTTGATGAAGGTGTCGCTGTGGGCCAGCAGTGTTGCGCCACCAAATACCACGATGACACCCAGGCTCACCCACTGCATGGGTTCGACCTTGCCGTGCTTGTGGCGCAGGTAGGCGATTTGCACCACCGTGGCGGCAATGGCCACGCCCGTCGCGACGTAAATGCCCCAGAATTTGAAGGCGACAAAGAACAGGATGATGGGGAAAAAATCGATCAGCAGTTTCATGGATGGGTGCTGTGGGGGTAGCTCGGTCAGGGCGCCAGGTTCTCGAAATCGAGTGAGGCGGAATTCATGCAGTAGCGCAGCCCGGTGGGGGCAGGCCCGTCCTCGAACACATGGCCTAGGTGCGAGCCGCATTGTGCACAAACGGTTTCTACCCGGCGCATGCCGTGGCTGATGTCGACGTTTTCCTTGATGGAACCGGGCACCGCTTGTGAAAAACTTGGCCAGCCACAGCCAGCGTCGAACTTGGTGCCGGCATCGAACAGCTTGTTGCCGCAGCAGATGCAGTGGTAAGTGCCGTCCGCCCAGTGGGCTTCGTACTTGCCGGTGAATGGGCGTTCAGTGGCGGCATGGCGCGTGACGTTCAGGGCACCGGGTTCCGCGCTCTTGTCACGCAGAACAGCTTGCCACTCGGCTTCGGACTTCTGGACAGGAAAGGTCATGAGGAGCAACTGATAGAGAGGTGGGACGCCCAGTCGGGCGGGGGT
>JBQMQB010000244.1:0-4001 GCA_052172715.1 Giesbergeria sp.
TCCATCATTGGCTGCTTCTTCGTCAAGGCCTCGCCGGGCATGAAGAACGTGATGCCAGCCCTCTACAAAGGCTTGGCGATTGCCGGAATACTCTCGCTAATTGCCTTCTGGTTTGTCACGGCCTGGATCATCCCGGACAACGCGCTGGGCGGCAGCGGCGCACAGATGAAGCTCTTCGGCGCATGTGCCACCGGCCTGGTCCTCACCGCGGCATTGGTCTGGGTCACTGAGTACTACACCGGCACCCAGTACAAACCGGTGCAGCACATCGCCCAAGCATCCACCACGGGTCACGGCACCAACATCATCGCTGGCTTGGGCGTGTCTATGCGCTCTACCGCCTGGCCGGTCATCTTTGTCTGCATCGCCATCCTCGTGTCCTACTCACTTGGCGGGCTATTTGGCATTGCGGTTGCAGCCACCTCCATGCTCAGCATGGCCGGTATTGTGGTGGCGTTAGACGCTTATGGACCGATCACCGACAACGCCGGCGGCATTGCCGAAATGGCCGAGATGCCCAGCAGCGTGCGCGACATCACCGACCCACTGGACGCCGTGGGCAATACCACCAAGGCCGTGACCAAAGGTTATGCCATCGGCTCGGCCGGTCTTGCCGCACTGGTGCTGTTTGCCGACTACACGCACAAGCTTGAAGGCTTAGGCCAGTCAATCGACTTCAACCTGAGCGACCCCATGGTGATCGTGGGCCTGTTCATCGGCGGCCTGATCCCCTACCTGTTCGGTGCCATGGCCATGGAGGCCGTCGGCCGCGCAGCCGGTGCCGTTGTCGTTGAAGTGCGCCGCCAGTTCCGCGACATCCCCGGCATCATGGAAGGCACGGCCAAGCCCGAGTACGGCAAGGCAGTTGACATGCTGACCAGCGCGGCCATCAAAGAAATGATCGTACCCAGCCTGCTGCCGGTGGTGGTGCCGATTCTGGTCGGCCTGCTGCTCGGCCCCAAGGCCCTTGGCGGCTTGCTGATGGGCACCATCGTCACCGGTCTGTTCGTCGCCATTTCCATGTGCACCGGCGGCGGCGCCTGGGACAACGCCAAGAAGTACATTGAAGACGGCCACCACGGCGGCAAGGGCAGCGAGGCACACAAGGCCGCCGTCACCGGCGACACCGTGGGCGACCCCTACAAAGACACGGCTGGCCCGGCGGTGAACCCGCTCATCAAGATCATCAACATCGTGGCGCTGCTCATCGTGCCGCTGGTGGTGAAGTTCCACGCGGGTTGAAGCACACTGCCTGCTGGGCCGCTAAGGATGTACTCCATAACTCTACGCGGGAGGGTGTAGTGCGGGTCGGGATGGGACGCCAGACGTCGCGAGGAGTTATGCGGGATGGGCCTAAAGCCGGTTCTTGATAAAAGGGGCTTCGCGCCCCTTTCTCTATACTCACGACGAACGAAGGATTGAGATATGGCCCCATGAAACACGCTGCCTCACCCCCCGCAGGCCCCGATGTCGTGGTCTACACCAGGATTGTTCGCACGACGTTGGCGCATTCCGGTCATTTGCTGGAGCGTGTCATCGAGGTCACCCGAAGGGCCTTGCAAGCCCGCGAAGACCTGGCGCGCACCCCCCGCGAGAGCCACAGCGTGCTGCAAGCACGCCAGCATCTCGAGCGCGTCAACTTCGTCATGTGCGAACGATTTCCAGACGCCCTCGAACAAGCAGTAGCCAAAGGCGCGGACCAGAAGCAGACCGCCACACGCTCCCTTTTTTCGGTGCAGTTTGACGAACTGGAGCTGATGGACGAATCGCAGCTCAGCGAGAGCGTGGAACGTGCGCGGGCAAGGCAGCTGGTTGCCGAAGCCGTGACCACGCCCCTGGCCGAGCTCAATGCGCTCATGAGCGCTGCGCAAGGGCAATCGAGCGTCGACCCTGGGCACAACCCCCTGCAACCCGAGCTTTTCCTGCAGGCCATGCAAGCCGTGGTCGGGCAGATGCAGCCCTCCGATGAGGTGCGGCGCGACTGGATGTGGCACATGGCCGAGGCCATGGGCACCGAGCTTCGTGACCTGTATCTCCAACTGATCGCGCAGATGCAGGAAAGCGGCATCAAGCCCGCCGGTTATGCAATGCGCCAGCAAGGCGGCAACTATGTCTACGTCAAGCCCGCTGACAAAGAGGGCCACGCGCCCGGGTTTGGCCCCGAATCCGCGCCGTGGCGTACCGGCGGCGCACAGGCCCCTGAGCCGCCTGCATTCGACGCTGCAGCCACCGTCAGCACCGACCACACTCTGCTCACGCTGCACCAATTGCGCCGTCTTCTGACGGGCGAGCTGGCCGATGGTCCGGCGCCCGAGATACCGTTTGCTGAACGGTTTGCGCGCGAGTTCGAAAGCGCACCATCTCAAGCGGCCGCGCCCGCGCCGGAATTCGACATCACCGTCCCTGCCGCCTTCGAAGCACTCCAAGAGATGAACCAGGTGCATCACATGATGGAGCGGCTGGGCAGCCGGGGCCCGCTGGGCGCACCGTCTGCGGCGACGACGGCGCCGCAGAGCCCCAGAGAGGCGCTGGGGCAAGCCTTGAGCATGGAAGTCGTGGCCCTCATGCTGGACAACATTGCACACGATGGCCGACTGCTCTGGCCCGTGCAGCAACTCGTGAAAAAACTCGAGCCTGCCTTGTTGAAACTGGCCGTGGCAGACCCGCGCTTTTTCAGTGACAAGGACCACCCCGCGCGCCGCCTGCTGCAGGAGATGACGGACCGCAGCCTGGCCTTTGAGAGCCTCGAAACCCCCGGTTTCGAGAGCTTCATGCAGCCACTGATCGACGTAGTCGGTCCACTGAGCTATGCGCCCATTGAAGACCAGGACCCGTTTGCACATGCCCTGGACCAATTGCTGGACGCTTGGGCGAGGGGTGAGAAAAAGCGCGGGCGCGAGCGCCTGCGTGCCATCGACGCTTTGCGCCATGCCGAGCAGCGCAACCTGCTGGCCGCCAGGATGTCGCATGAAATACGCTTGCTGCCTGCAATCGACGCCATTCCGGCCGAAGTTGCGCGCTTCCTGCTCGGCCCCTGGACCCAGGTAATGGCCCAGGCGCGTCTGGATGACCGCAGTGGCAACAACGACCCGGGCCGCTACCGGGAAGCGGTCGACGCGCTGATCTGGAGTGCGCAACCCCAGCTCACCCGGATCAACGTGGGCCGCCTCGGCCGCCTCGTGCCCAAACTGCTCTCCAGACTGCACGCAGGCCTTGTCGCCATCGGCTATCCGCCCACCGACACCGAAAAATTCTTCCAGTTGCTGATGCAGTTGCACCAGCAGGCCTTTGAGCCCGGCCGCACCGCACAAGCCCCGCCCAGCCCACCCCCCAGGCGCAGCCGTGCGCCCACCATGGAGACGGATGAACCCTGGATTGCGCCGTCCGAAGCTGCGGAATCCGGGTTCATGGAGGAGCCAGAGGACATCCAGCCAACAAGCCCTGACGACGATGCGCTCAGCCTCCCGGACCCTTCCACTGACCCCGGGCCGGAGATGGGCATTGGAACCTGGGTCAACCTCCAGGTGGAAGGCAAATGGGAGCGCACACAGCTCTCATGGATTGGCTCCCATGGCAGCCTGTTCCTGTTCACCAACGCCTATGGCCACACGCAGTCGATGACCCGGCGACTGCTCGATAAGCTGGTTGCTCGGGGCACACTGCAGGTCATTTCCGGGCAACCCGTGGTGGCCGACGCACTTGACGCCGTGGCACAAGCAGCCCTGCGCAACAGCCTCGACACAGGCTATTGAAGCCAAGGATGCCCTAAAACTCCGACGAAATCGCCGCCCGCAGCAAAGCGCTAGCGGGCGCCACCAGCGCGTGCAGCTCATGAACACGCTCCTGCTCGATGGCCTGCAGCACCAGTTCGTGGATGCCGCCCACCACTGCCAGCGCCATGGTGGGTTCCAGCGGTGACTTGCGCAGGCGGGCACCTGGGCGCTGATTCACCACCTCCAGCATTAGGTCAGCCAGTTGCCCATGCACACGGCGGCGCACCG
>JBQMQB010000245.1:0-3990 GCA_052172715.1 Giesbergeria sp.
TAACGAAGCTGCGGAGGCGTTTTACTAAGGGAAAACCCTTGTTTGCCGGTCCGGCGCCGGTAAAATCGGCCTGTGTCGCTGCGCCCACTAGGCGCCTAGTTATTTTTGAATCGCCCCCGGAGGCCGCATGTCGCCAGAAGACCGAGTTCTTTACCCCGCTTTCCGCGCCCGCATGGTGTCGGCAGATGAAGCCGCCGCACTGATCACGCCCGGCGACCGCGTGGGAATGAGCGGTTTTACCGGCGCCGGCTACCCCAAGGCGGTGCCTGGTGCGCTGGCACGGCGCATGCAAGCGGCGCACGCGCGCGGTGAAGACTTTCGCATTGGTCTGTGGACCGGAGCCTCCACCGCGCCCGAGCTCGATGGCGTGCTGGCCCAAGCGCACGGCATCAACATGCGCATGCCCTACCAGTCGGACCCGACATGCCGCAAGCAAATCAACGCGGGGGAGGTGCAGTACATAGACATCCACCTCTCGCATGTGGCACCTTTTGTTTGGTTCGGTTTTTTTGGCAAGCTCGACGTGGCGGTGGTCGAAGTGGCGGGAGTTCTGCCCGACGGGCGGCTCATTCCCTCGTCTTCAGTGGGCAACAACAAGACCTGGCTGGACCAGGCCGACAAGGTTATTCTCGAAGTGAACCAGTGGCAGCCTGCAGCGCTCGAGGGCATGCACGACATCTACTACGGCACCGACCTGCCGCCGCACCGCAAGCCGATTCCGCTGGTGCAGGCCGACGACCGCATTGGCGAGCCCTACCTGCGCGTAGACCCGGACAAAGTGGTGGCCGTGGTGGCGACGCACCAACCCGACCGCAACTCGGTGTTCAGCCCGCCCGACGCCTGCTCGCAGCGCATTGCCGGGCACATCATTGATTTCCTGCAGCGCGAAGTGGTGCTCGGGCGCATGCCGCGGGAACTGTTGCCGCTGCAGTCGGGCGTAGGCAATATCGCCAACGCGGTGCTGGCCGGCCTGGACGCTGGCCCGTTCAAGCACCTCAGCGCCTACACCGAGGTGTTGCAAGACGGCATGCTTACCATGCTCAAGAGCGGTACGCTCGATTCAGCCTCGGCCACCGCGCTCTCGCTCAGCCCGGCCGCTATGGAAGCGTTCCTGGCAGACCTTGAGTTTTACCGCCAGCGCATCGTGCTGCGGCCGCAAGAAATCAGCAACCACCCCGAGGTCATTCGCCGCTTGGGCCTGATCGCCATGAACGCGATGATCGAGGCAGACATCTACGGTAACGTCAACTCCACGCACGTCATGGGGTCCAGCATCATGAACGGCATTGGCGGTTCAGGCGACTTTGCCCGCAACGCCTACCTGTCGATCTTCATGACGCCCTCGCTCGCCAAGGACGGCGCGATCTCGTGCATCGTGCCCATGGTGAGCCACGTGGACCACACCGAGCACGATGTGCAGATTTTGGTGACCGAGCAAGGCCTGGCCGACCTGCGCGGCAAGTCGCCCACGCAACGCGCGGAACTGGTCATCGAGCACTGCGCGCACCCCGACTTTCGCCCGCAACTGCGCGACTACCTGGCGCGCGCCAAGGCCAAGGCGGTCGGCCAGCACACGCCGCACCTGCTGGGCGAAGCGCTGTCGTGGCACGAGCGCTTTGTCACCACGGGCTCCATGCGCGCCTGAACGCGCCGCATCCCTGACGCTTGTGCGACGCGCTCACCACGCGTTGCTCTGGTAGTTTCCAGCATCGCCGCCCGGACGCGGCGCGCCACCACACGAGGAAAGCCATGCCCATCTGGAAGAAACCGATCACGCTCGAGGAGTGCACACGCACGAGCGAAAACACCGCCGTCAGCCACCTGGGCATCGAATTTACCGAGGTCGGCGACGACTACCTGGTGGCCCGCGTGCCGGTGGATGCACGCACGCGCCAGCCCTTTGGCCTGCTGCACGGCGGGGTGAGTGTGGTGCTGGCCGAAACCCTGGGCTCGATTGGCGCCTACTACGCCAGCCCCGAAGGCCACCGCGGCGTGGGCCTGGACATCAACGCCAACCACCTGCGCGCCGCCACCAGCGGCTGGGTCACGGGCACCGCGCGGCCGGTGCACATTGGCCGCTCCACGCAAGTGTGGGCGATTGAAATGGCGAACGAGGCGGGCGAGCTGACCTGTGTCTCGCGCATCACCATGGCGATGCTGGCGCCACGCTGAAAATTTTTAGTGTTTTACGGCTCTAACGCTTTAAATATAAGCGCTAACAGCTATAACAAATATAGCATCAAGTTGCATCTTCCGCCTCACTGCGCGCCAAGCGATCGCTCTTCCAATACACATCGTCCCCGCCATCCATCCGGTTGAGCACGCGCGAGAGCACAAACATTAGGTCCGACAGCCGGTTCAAGTAGTGGCGCGGCGCCTCGCGCACTGCTTCCTGGCTGCCCAGCGCCACCACCGCGCGCTCGGCGCGGCGGGCTACGGTACGGCAGATGTGGGCCTGCGCCGCAGCGCGGGTACCGCCGGGCAGAATGAATTCCTGCAGGCGCGGCAGCGTGGCGTTGTGCGTGGCCAGCGCCTGGTCGAGCCGCAGCACGGCGGCCTCCTTGAGCAGTTCAAAACCGGGAATTGACAGCTCGCCGCCCAAGTTGAAGAGCTCCTGCTGTACATCGGTCAGCAACGCACGCACCTCGTCCGGCACGGGCTCGCACATCAGTAGGCCGAGATGCGAGTTGAGCTCGTCCACATCGCCCATGGCCTGCACGCGCAGGTGGTGCTTGGGAACGCGGGTGTTGTCACCCAGGCCGGTGGTGCCATCGTCGCCCGTGCGGGTGGCAATCTGTGTGAGGCGCTTGCCCATGAAAAGCCTTTCGTGTGTGGCAGATGCGGGCAAGGTTACATCAGGCGCCCAAATGTATGGGCAGGAAACCAACGGCAAAAGTACTGGCTTTGCACCACCCGCTTTGCTGCAATGCCCGCCTGTTTACTCTAGGCAAAGTTTTTCCATGCACACCAGAGCCCGACCACAGAATTTCTTTGAAACCCGCAGCGTGCTGCTGTTTGCCGCACTGACCATGGGCGGCAACGCCACCCTGCAGGCCCGCGCCGCTGAGCCTGCCCCGGCACGCCCAGCCACGACCACCCCCGCGACCCGCCACCCGGCCATGGCCCAGCTGAAACCACCGCAAACTCTGCGCGCAGACAGCACCCAACCAGCACCCGAGCATGCCGCGTTCGACCGGGCCGACACCAACCGCGACGGCGAACTCAGCCCCAGTGAGGCACAGAGGCTGCCCGCCATCAGCGAACGCTTCACGCAGATCGACACCAACCACGACGGACAGCTCTCGCGGCAGGAATTCGACACCGGTTCGCACTTCTGAGCCGGGCACCCTAAGTGCGGGTATGGGACTGCAGCGCAGAGGGCCATGGCAGGCCGTGTATTCTTTTGAGCGCCGCCGAGCACCTGTCTCGGCACCCTCCGGAGACCTGCCATGAACGCCCCTGCGGCCCCCGCCCACCTGCTGCCTGAAATCGCGCCGCGCGACGTGCCAAAGGCCCTGCTCAACGCACTGGCCGAACGCTTTGGCGCGCGGTGCAGCACCGCCCTTTCGGTACGCGAGCAGCATGGCCGCGACGAGGGTTCGATCCAGGCGCCACCGCCGTCCGCCGTGGTGTTCGCCGAATCTACCCAGGATGTGCAGGACGCTCTGCGCTTGGCGAGCGCCTACGCGGTGCCCGTGATTCCCTACGCAGCCGGTTCTTCACTCGAAGGGCACTTGCTCGCCGTGCAGGGCGGCATCAGCCTCGACGTGAACCGCATGAACCGCGTGCTCTCAGTCAACGCCGAAGACCTCACCGTGACGGTGCAGCCCGGCATTACCCGCAAGCAGCTCAACGATGCGGTGAAAGACACCGGCCTGTTCTTCCCCATCGACCCCGGCGCCGACGCCAGCATTGGCGGCATGGCGGCCACCCGTGCCAGCGGCACCAACGCCGTGCGCTACGGCACCATGCGCGAGAACGTGCTGGCGC
>JBQMQB010000246.1:0-3987 GCA_052172715.1 Giesbergeria sp.
CCAGCCGCGCGGCGCATGATGTCCTGGCCGGTGCGCGTGGAGCCGGTAAACACCAGTTTGCCAATGCCGGGGTGGTCGGCCATGGCTTGGCCCACTTCGGCTTCGCCCACGACGCTGTTGACGACACCTGCAGGCAGCACGGTGTTCATGATTTGCACCAGGCGCAGCGTGGACAGCGGCGTGAACGGCGAGGGTTTGATCACTACGGTATTGCCTGCGCGCAGCGCCGGCATGATGTGCCACACAGCAATCATCAGCGGCCAGTTCCACGGTGTGATGGACCCCACCACGCCAATGGGGCGGCGGTGCAGTTCGATGCGCTTGCCCGCGCGCTCTTCAATCACCTGCACTTCGAGGTCGAGCGCGGCAGCGGCTTGTGTCCAAGCCACGGCGCCACCCACTTCCATGTGCGCCAGCGCCAGCGGCTTGCCCTGCTCGCGCACCACCAGTTCGGCCAGCTCGGGCGCATGCGCCTCGATGGCGGCGGCCACGCGGGTGAGCGCTGCGCGGCGCTCGTCGTGGCTGGTGTGCTGCCAGGTGGCAAAGGCTTTGGCTGCGGCAGCCACGGCCTGGTCCAGCTGCGCCACGGTGGCGGCGGGGCTGTGGGCAAAGGCTTGGCCTGTGGCCGGGTCGATGACCGGGATAGTTGGGGCCGCGCCTGCTGCGCTTTGGCCGCCGATGGTGAGTGTGATGTCGGTCATATGGTGTCTCCTTGGATGTGGGAAGAAGACTCGCGCGGGCGCGCCTTCCCCGCGCCCTTTTCTTTGCAGGGCTGGGAGCAAGGCCATCCTCGCGAGGCGGGGAAGCAGTTAGACGGTAGCGGCCGCCCGCGCCCGCAGCGCGTGGATGCCTTCTGAGAAGCGTTGCAGCGTGGGCGTGCTGTCGCCCGGCGGCACCATCATCTCGATGAGCTGGAAGCGCCCGCGCTCGGCAAAGGCGGCGTCGAGCGCCGCCTTGAACGCTTTGCGCGTGCTGACGCGGTGGCCGCGCCCGCCGAGCACATCGGCCATGTCGGCAAAGCGCCAGTCGCCGAGCGCCGCGCATTGCGATTCGGTCTGGAAGGCGCGAATCATTTCCCAGCTCTGGTTGTTGAGCACGATGACGATCGGGTCCAGCCCCAGGCGCGGGCAGTTGCCCAGCTCCCAGCCCGTCATCTGGAAGGCGCCATCGCCCACCAGAATCAGGCTGCGCTCGCCTGTGGCCACCTGCGCGCCAATACCCGCGGGCACGCCAAAACCCATGGTGGCGTAGTAGCCGGGCGCCACGAGCTTGGTGGGCAGCAGCTCCATGGCGGCAAACAGGCAATCGCCCATGTCGGAGACGATGTTCATCGGCCCGTGCGCCAGGATGCGGTCGTTCAGCGCGCGGCTCAGGTCGCCTGCGCACAGCGGGGTGTCGTCGGCCACCAGGCCCGTGGGAGGCGCGGGCTGCGCGGGCGCCGGCTGCACAGCGCGGGTGGGTGCCTTCGGCGTGCGTTCAAGCAGGGCTTCAACCAGTGCGCCGAGCGGGATGTTCTGGTAGAGGTGGTGGCCCACGCGCACTTCGCGGTGCGCGGCAATGAGCGCACGGCGAAAGTCCATGCGCTGCGCGGCGACGCCAAAGTTCACGTCCGAGAGGATGGCGCCCAGCATCACGGGCAGGTCGGAGTCGTCGAGCAGCGCGGTGGTGGCTGCGTCGCCCGCGACACCGAGGTAGGTGCCATGCAGCCGCACGCCTTCGCGCAGTGCGTCGCCCGCCAACAGGCCACGGCCCATGAAGGTGGTGAGCACGGGTATTTGCAAGCGGCGAGCGAGCTCGGCCACGCGCGCCTCCAGACCAAAGCGGCGCACTTCTACGTCGAGCACCAACACGGGACGCTCTGCAGCGTGGATGCGTGCCATCCACTCATCCGCGCACTCCTGCACCGCCTCTTGGCTGTAAGGGCTGGCGGGCAGCAGCGGCACCTCGGCCATGGGCGTGAGCGCCATGTCGCGCGGCACCTCAATCAGCACGGGCTGCGAGAGCTCGCGGCAGTTGCGCAGCACGCGGGCGATGTCGGCAGGCGCGGTGGCTGGATCGGACAGGCGCACCTGGTCGCAGGTGATTTCGCTGTAGATACGCCACTGCGAATCCACATGGCGCACCTGGTGGTGCAGCAGCAGACCCGCATGCGTCTCGACCGCGCCGGGGCACCCGGCAATCACCACCAGCGGCGAGCGCTCGGCATAGGCGCTGGCCACGGCGTTGACCATATTGAGCGCGCCGGCACCGTAGGTTACGGCCACCACGCCAATACCGCAGTGCATGCGTGCAGCGGCATCGGCCGCAAAGCCGAGGCCGGGCTCATGGCTCATCGTGACCAGCGGCAGGATGCCGCTTTCCTCGATCTGCGCAAAAAACGGCAAGATGAAATCTCCGGGGATACCGAAGATTTCCTTGGCGCCGTGGTTCTTCAGCCCACGCAGCAGCGAGAGTCCGAGGGTCACGCCAGGGCCTCCTGGGCGGCTTCGGTGCGCTGCGCTGGAGTGGACACTGCAGCGGCCGCTGGGGCGACGCTCAGGGGTTCGAAACGTGCGGTGAAGAAGCGCAGGAACTTGGGCTCGTACCCCATCTTCATGCCCTGCAGTTCACGGCGGCGCTGGTACAGGTCTTTGCAGGCCTGGGCGACCACGTCCAGGTGGGCGTAGGTGTACACGCGGCGCGGAATGGTCAGGCGCACCAGTTCCAGTTTGGGCCGGTAGTGATCGCCGGTTTCCTTGCTGCGCCCAGCCGAGACGATGCCGCGCTCCATGCTGCGCACGCCGCTTTCCAGATAAAGCTGTGCCGCCAGCGTCTGCGCCGGGAATTCGTCTTGCGGGATATGGTCGAGGAAGGCGCGTGCGTCGAGGAACACCGCATGCCCGCCCACGGGCAGAACGATGGGAATGCCAGCCGCCTGGAGCTTGTCGGCCAAGTAACGGCACTGGCTGATGCGGTGGTGGATGTAGTGGTAGTCCACCGATTCCTCGATGCCGCGTGCCATGGCTTCCATGTCGCGTCCGGCCAGGCCGCCGTAGCTGGGCATGCCCTCGAACAGCACCACCAACTCGCAGGCGCGCTGGTACAGGTCGTCGTCGTTCATGCACAGGAAGCCGCCGATGTTGACCAGGCAGTCCTTCTTGCCGCTCATGGTGCAGCCGTCGGAGTAGCCCATCATCTCTTTCAAGATGTCGCGGATGCTCTTGTCGGCGTAGCCCGCTTCGCGGGTTTTGATGAAGTAGGCGTTCTCGACGCAGCGCGTGGCGTCGAACATGACCTGGATACCGTGCTTGGTGCACAGCTGCTTGACGGCGCGCATGTTCTCCATACTCACGGGCTGGCCCCCGGCCAGGTTTACGGTCACGGCCAAGCAGACGTAGGAGATGCGGTCTGCGCCCACCTCATCGATGAGCTTTTGCAGCTTGTTCAAATCGACGTTGCCTTTGAAGGGCAGGTCGATCTGCGAGTCGTGGGCTTCGTCAATGATGATGTCGACGAACTTACCGCCATTGAGCTCTTGGTGCGCGCGCGTGGTGGTGAAGTACATGTTGCCGGGAACGTAGTCGCCCGGCTTGATGCACAGCCGCGAGAGCAGGTTTTCCGCGCCGCGCCCCTGGTGCGTGGGGATGATGTGTTTGTAGCCGTAGTACTCGCGCACCACGGCTTCGAGGTGGATGAAGTTCTTGCTGCCCGCATAGGCTTCGTCGCCCAGCATCATGCCGGCCCACTGGTTGTCGCTCATGGCGGTGGTGCCGCTGTCGGTCAGCAGGTCGATGTAGCACTGGTCGGAGCGCAGCAAGAAGGTGTTGTAGCCCGCCGCCAAGATGTACTGCTCACGCTGCGCGCGTGTGGTCATGGCGATGGGTTCCACCACTTTGATTTTGTAGGGTTCTGCAGGGTAGGCCATGGTCATCGGTGTTCTCCTTAAGGAAATTGCATTGGATATACCGCGCGTGATGGCTCGCCCAGGGTGGCTGATCGCGCAAAACC
>JBQMQB010000247.1:0-3985 GCA_052172715.1 Giesbergeria sp.
GCGACGATGCGCTCTAGCACCTGCGCTTCGCGCGTGGTCAGCTTGGAGAGCAGTGCCTCGCGGCTGGCAGCCTGCTGGTAGTCGGCGAAGGATTCACGGGCGTGCTCCAGCATGCGCTCGACTAACGCCAACAAGGCGCTTTCGTCGAAGGGTTTCTGGATGAAATCCAGTGCGCCTTTCTTCATGGTGTCGACCGCCATGGGCACGTCGCCGTGGCCGGTGATGAACACGATCGGCAAAGGCGACTTGCGCTCAAGGAGCTTTTCTTGCAACTCCAAACCTGTCATGCCGCCCATGCGGATGTCCACGATCAGGCAGGCAACTTCACGCGGGTCGTAACGTGCAAGAAACGATTCGGCTGAATCAAAACAGCGGACCCGGTAGTCTTTTCCCTCGAGCAGCCATTGGAGCGAATCGCGAACGGCTTCGTCGTCGTCGACGACATAAACGGTGCCTCTTTTGGGAATCAAACTCATGCAATTGTCCTTGGGAAATCGGTGATTGCTACAATATTTGTAGTGTCAATGGCAGGCGCAGCGAGCGGCAGCCAGAAGGTGAAGCGGCAGCCCGTAACCTCTGAACCATTGTAAATGTTCTCAGCATGCATCCTGCCTTGGTGGGATTCGACGATGCTGCGGCACAAATTGAGGCCCATGCCCATGCCTTGCTCTTTGGTTGAGAAAAAGGCTTCGAACAGCCGTTCAAGCACTTCGGGCGCCAGGCCCTGACCGGTGTCCTGAACCGAAAACTCCAACCCGTCCACATGGTTCGTCTGCAGTGGCACCACGCGCAGTTCCACACTGCGCTGAGCGGGCGCTCGCCCTGCGTTGGCAATGGACTCGGCACCGTTCTTCATAAGGTTAATGAGAACCTGCTCGATAAGGATGGAGTCGGCCATGAGGGGCGGCAGACGCGCGGCGACATACTGCGTTAAGCGCACATTGTTGCGACGCAGCTCGATGCCAGCGAGCTCCACCGCCTCGGCCACCATTTGCGCCGCATCGGCGACCTGCCGCTTGGGCTCGCTTTTCTTAACGAAATCGCGAATGCGCTGAATGATGTGGCCGGCACGCTGCGCTTGGTGCGCCGTTTTTTCCAATGCGGCTAGCAAGGTTTCTTCCGTGATGTTGCCGCTGTGGATGCGCGAGATGATGCCGCTGCAGTAGTTGCTGATGGCGGTCAGCGGTTGGTTGAGTTCGTGCGCCACGCTGGACGCCATCTCGCCCATAGTGATTAGGCCGCTGACCGATTGGGCGCGCTCCGTCTGGCGTGCCGCCTGCGCTTCGGCCAAGCGGCGTGGGGTGATGTCCGTGGCGATCACCATTTGCGCCAGGCGCCCATCCACCCAGCTGAGGTACCGTGAGCGCACCTCCAGCCATTTGCCCAAGTCGGGGAGAAAGATCTCGGCGTTTTCGGTTTTCGCGCTGGTCAGGCTGTCGGTGGGTAGGCCCATCAAGGGGTCTTCGTCCGAGGGGTGACCGGCATTGCCTGCCGGCAGTACGCCCGCTTGCGCCACGAGTTGCAAATGACCGTCGGTCTGTGAACCGAACCATTGGCGGTACAGCTTGTTGGCAAAGAGCAGCTCCGCACTGCCCAAGGGGGCGACCGACACCGAGGCGTCGAGAGCTTCAAGCACGATGGTGAAGCGCTCGTGCGATGCCGTGAGCTGCTCGCGGATGCGGTTGGGCTCGGTGATGTCGGTCATCGAGGTCATCCAGCCGGTTTGCCGACCGCGCGCATCGATCAGGGGCGAAACGTAGAGCCGCGCATCGAACAACGAGCCACTCTTGCGCCGCACGCGCACTTGAAAGCCGCCAGCGATGGTCTTGCCAGTGAGTTCGTCCTGCAGTCGGGCGTGCAAGGATTCGTGGTCGGAGTCGGGCCAATAGGGAAAAGGTGGCGTCTGATTGACCAGCTCCTCCTCGCGCCAGCCTGTCATTTGACAAAACGCGGCGTTGACGTAGGTAATTTTGCCGTTCAGATCCAACGCGCGCATTCCGGTCAGCACCGAATTTTCCATGGCACGGCGGAAATTGGTTTCCTGGACGAGCGCGTCCTGCGCCTGCATGCGCCGACGCGTGTGTCGCCAAGTGGCAATCAGCATCCAGGCCGTCATGGCACTTAGCGCTCCTACCAGCCAGAACAGGCCATTGCCCACCAGACCGAGTGAAGTGCGGTATGCCTGTGCGCGCAGCACGAGCCCGTCGCCCACCGGGGATACCGGCACCTGGTAGGCGTTGGTGCGCTGTGCCCAGGGAATCCATTCAGAGCGCTCCCGAGGCGCCAGAGGCAGGCCTGCCAGTACCAGGCCTTTGGCGTCAAGCAGCGTCATGGCATACCGCGCAAGAAGTTCGGTGGGGGTGGCGTACCGCAGCAAGCTGTCTACCGAGTACTCACCCAGCACGACACCGGCGAAATTGCCCTGCACATTGAGCGGCACTTGCAACTGCAGCAGGGGGCTGGACTCGCCTTCTTCCAGCGGCGGTTGGGTGTAAATAGGCTGTTGCGTGGACCGCGAGAGCTCAAACACGGTCTGGGTGTCGCCTTTGCGCAGCACTTCGCCCGCCACGCGGACCTGGGCACTCGCAATGGTGGGCGTCGCGTGGCTGGCGCGAATGCGGCCGGTCTCGTCGATCCAGGTGATGGCCTGCAACTCAGGGTATTGGCTGATCAAGGCCTCGGCGCGCTGGTGGAACTGGGGCAGCTCCATGTCTTTGTTGGACAGGTCGCGCGCAATGCGCATGAGCTGCTCCTGGCGCTCAAGCAGGCGCAGGCGTACCCGCTGTTGGGCGTACTCGACATCGCGGCGCAGCGCCTCCTGCTCACGGTCCGCCTCTTCCACCCGCAAGTACCAGAAAGCGAAGACGATGGCGGCGAGAAACAGCATTACCGCCGCCAGCGGCGCCAGAGCTGCAAATCGGTCTTGTCGGTTGGGTGAGAGACTGCGCCACCACTTGCGCCACCACATCGCGGCAATACTGCGCCTAGAGGGCGCCTGGGCGAGTCGGGTTACTTGCGAAGGCGGCAAAGGCATAGGCCTAGTGTAGAGCGCGCCAAAATCCCTTTTTCAAGAGGCGGGCGATCGGATTTTGTAATATCACGATATGAAATCTTCATGCACGATTTGAAATTCAATAAAAAATGTGCGAAACTAGAGTAACCGTACTAAATTGCGGCCAATACCCCCAGGAGACAAGCATGGCAGACGCGTCCGATCCCCAGGCACAAATTGCAGCAGCGAGCACCTCAGACATAGACCAGCAGGAAACCCGTGAGTGGATGGAGGCACTTTCTGCCGTCATCGAAAAGGAAGGCCCAGAACGCGCCCACTTTCTGCTGGAACAGCTTCTGGAGCACGCCCGCCAGAGCAGCATCGACCTGCCGTTTTCGGCCAATACCGGTTATGTGAACACGCTGGAGCCTGACCAGGAGGTGCGTTGCCCTGGCAATATATCGATTGAAAAGCGTCTGCGCGCCTACATGCGCTGGAACGCCATGGCCATGGTGGTGCGCGCCAACCGCCTGCACCCAGCCGATGGCGGCGACCTGGGCGGCCACATCGGCTCGTTTGCCTCGCTGGCCAGCATGTGGGGCGCGGGCTTTAACCATTTCTGGCACGCCGAGAGCGAAGACCACGGCGGCGACTGCATTTACTTTCAGGGCCACAGCGCGCCGGGCATCTACGCACGCGCTTACCTGGAAGGGCGCATTAGCGAAGACCAGTTGGAGAACTTCCGTCAGGAAGTGGGCGGCAAAGGGCTTTCGAGCTACCCGCACCCCAAGCTGATGCCGGGTTTCTGGCAGTTCCCCACGGTGAGTATGGGTCTAGGGCCGATGATGGCGATCTACCAGGCGCGCTTTCTCAAGTATTTGCACGCGCGCGGCATTGCCAATACAGCCAACCGCAAGGTCTGGGTGTTCCTGGGCGACGGCGAGATGGACGAGCCAGAGAGCAAGGGCGCGATCAGCTTGGCGGCGCGCGAAA
>JBQMQB010000248.1:0-3982 GCA_052172715.1 Giesbergeria sp.
TTGCCTTCGCCCACGCGGCGGTCGGTGTCGGTCAGGGCGGCGTGCACGAAGGTGGTGTCGGCGCGCTCGACCACGACGTCTAGCAGCGGGTAGATGCCTTTGGCCATGCCCAGCTTCTTGAGCTGCTCGATGGTGGCGATGGCGTGCCCGGTCTGCAAAAGCTTGAGCATTTCGTCGAACATGCGGCTTTGCGGCACGTCGGCCAGGAGCTGCTGCGACTGCACCAGCGGCGCGGCCGTTTTGGGCTCCAGCGTGAAGCCCAGGGCGGCCAGCTTGGCGACAAAGCGCACGGCGCGGATGATGCGCACCGGGTCTTCGCGGTAGCGCGTGGCGGGGTCGCCGATCATGCGCAGCGTTTTCTTCTTGGCGTCCTCGATGCCCTTGTGGTAGTCGACCAAGATCTGGCTTTCGGGGTCGTAGTACATGGCGTTCAGGGTGAAGTCGCGCCGCGTGGCGTCTTCGTCCTGCGGGCCCCAGACGTTGTCGCGCAGTACGCGGCCAGTCGAATCGACCGCGTGTTGCATGCCGGCCAGGGCGGCGCGCGAGGTTTTTTCGTTGCCCTTGACCTGCTCGGCCGCTGCGTTGTCGAGGTAGGCGCGGAAGGTGGAGACCTCGATCACCTCGTTCTCACGCCCGCGCCCATGCACCACGTGCACGATGCGAAAGCGCCGCCCGATGATGAAGGCGCGGCGGAACAAGCCTTTGACTTGCTCGGGCGTGGCGTTGGTGGCCACGTCAAAGTCTTTCGGTTTGAGGCCCAGCAACATATCGCGCACCGCGCCGCCGACGATGTAGGCCTCGAAACCAGCCTGCTGCAAGGTGCGCACCACGTCGATGGCGCGTCGGTCGACCCGCGCCGGGTCGATGCCGTGCACCGAGGCGGGCACCTCGACGCGTTTGCCATAGGGGTGTGCCGCACGCTTGCGCGCTCCGGGGCTGGCCTTGGAGAGCAGCTTGTCGATGAAGTTCTTGATCATGGTGTTTCGGGAAACAGGTCGAGGGTGCGCCAGCCGCGCTGCGCAGCAATGGCGCGCAGGCGCGCGTCGGGGTTGGTGGCCACAGGCACGTTCACGCGCTCAAGCAGGGGCAGGTCGTTCATGGAGTCGCTGTAAAAGGTGCTGTGAACAGCCTCCCAGGAAAGGCCCCGCGCAGCCAGCCATTGTTCCATGCGCTGGACTTTGCCCTCGCGCATAGAGGGCACTCCGCGAATGGCGCCGGTGATCCAGCCGCTGGCGTCGCGCTCGAGCTCGACGGCCAGCAGCTCTGGTACGCCCAGCAGCCCGGCAATCGGGCGCGTGACGAATTCGTTGGTGGCGGTGATGATGACGAGCGTGTCGCCCGCGTCTCGGTGCGCGCCGATCAGGTCGAGCGCGGCCTGGCGGATGGCCGGTTGCACCACCTCCTGCAGAAACTGTGCGTGCGCCGCTGCCGCGGCCTCGGGGCCGCGCAGGCGCAGCGCCTCGGTGGCAAAGCGCACGTAGTCGTGCACATCGAGCGTGCCCGCCTGGTAGTGGGCATAAAACTCGGCGTTGCGGCGGCCAAACTCGGCCGGGTCGGTCCAGCCGATGCGCTGGGTGAATTCGCCCCACTCGTAGTCGGAGTCGATGGGCAGCAGCGTGTGGTCGAGGTCGAACAGGGCGAGCCGGGGTTTCTCGGCGGCAAGGGCAGACACGGGGGCAGTCATTTATTCAGAATCCAGCATGTCTTTGAGCAGCGGCACCGTGATGGCGCGCTGCTTGCGCAGGGCGTGGCGGTCGAGGCGGTCGAGCAGGTGCATCAGACTGCCCAGGTCGCGCGAAAAGCGGCTTTGCATGAAATCGATCACCTCGTCGCCCAGAAATAGCCCACGCGCATCGGCGTGCTGGCGCAGCACCGCGCGGCGCTCGGCCTCGCTCAGCAATTGCAGTTGGAACACATGGCCCCAACCCAGGCGCGTGCGCAGGTCGTCGCGCAGCGGCAGGTCGGCCGGCGGCAGGCTGCCCGCCGCCAGCACCCAGCGCGGCGCACCCGTCGCGGGGCTTAGGGCATTGACAAACCAGTTGAACGCTGTGGCCTGCTGCGCGCGGCTGTAGAGGTGCACGTCGTCGAGCAGCACGGCGTGCCAGCGCTCGTCAAATGCCGGCGGGTGGCCGGTGCTTGGATCGCACCAACCGCATGCAGCGCCCTGCTCGCGCAGGGCTTCGCGCACGGCGCGCAGCAAGTAGGTTTTGCCGGTGCCGGTTTCACCCCACAAATAGGTGGGCACCGGCGAGCGCGTGCTGCCGCCTTGGACGGCCAGGCGCAGGTGCTGCAGGGCGGCGGCGTTGGGACCACCAAAAAAGGCGTCCAGCGTAGGCAGCGGGGCCAGGCCGATGTCGAGCGCCAGCTGCTTCATGCGCCCGGCCCGGTGTGCACCGCCCGCTGCAGGGCGCGCGCAGGCGGCGTCCATGCATGCTTGGCGGCAAGAAGTCGGAACAAACGGGAAGTCACAAAAAACGGGGCGTGCGCTATGGGGCTGTGGCCTGTAGAGGAGTGGCCGCAAACGAATTTGCAAGGCCACACACTGCGGCGCAAGGCCGCTAATCGGTACATTTTAATGGCCGCGCACCCAGGCAGTTTCGGCAAGCGGCAGCGGCGGACCCCGGTCACACAGCAGCCGATGCAAGCTGCCGGTTCGCCACATCGCAGTGGTCGCCTTAAATTCGCCCCATTGCGCCCTGGGCGCGGCCACTTGCAGCGCTCCAACAGAGCGCCAATCCTAGGAGTGCACCGTGCCCGTTCAGGCGGGCTTCATTGAGAGGTGTTTCCCCGGCCTGAATCAGACCTGAAAGCGAGATCGCGCCAACTCGTCTGCCACCACAGCAGTTGAACGGCCCTCGTGGTCGGCGCGAGCAAATATTTCGGCCAAGGTGGCGCTGATTTCACGCACATGGGCTTCCACGTCTGCTTCGGGTTTCTTTAGGTATTCGTAGCAAACCTTGATGATCCCGCCGGCGTTGAGCACAAAGTCTGGCGCGTACAGCACTTCTTTTTGGCGCAACAAATCACCGACCTCAACCGTGGCCAATTGGTTGTTAGCCGCGCCTGCCACAATTTTGGCGCGCAAGCGCGACAAGGTGTTGGAATTGAGTGTGGCGCCTAAGGCGCAGGGGGCGTAGATGTCTGCATCAACGTCGTAAATAGCATCGACCCCAACCACCTCAGCCCCCAACTCGACGCGTGCACGCTCCAAAGCCGCCTCATCAATATCCGTCACAACCAGCTTGGCACCCGCCGCGTGCAAACGACGCGCGTAATCGTAGCCAACATGGCCCAGCCCCTGCAGGGCCACCGTCAGGCCGTCCATGGTGTCGCGTTTGAAATGGTGTTTGACCGCCGCTTGAGCCCCTACAAAGCAACCCAGCGCCGTATAAGGAGAGGGGTCGCCGCTGTTACCCAAGCCTGCCACGTAGCTCGTTTTAGTGGCCACATGCGCCATGTCTTGGGGGCTGGTGCCCACGTCTTCGGCTGTGATGTAGCGCCCGCCCAGTCGCTCCAAAGCTTCGCCGAGGGCCTCGAACAAAGTCGGCGTTTTGTCGGTTTTCGGGTTGCCAATAATGACGCTTTTTCCACCGCCAATGGGCAACCCAGCGACCGCATTTTTGTAAGTCATGCCGCGAGACAGGCGCAGCACATCGTTCACCGCCAGTGCTTCGCTGGCGTAGTTCCACATACGACAACCGCCCATGGCAGGGCCGAGGTTGGTGTTGTGAACGGCAATGATGCCTTTGAGGCCAGACTTGGGTTCCGAGACGAAAACCACTTGCTCGTGGTCGTCAAAATTCAATTCATTGAAGATGAAAGAGCTCATCAAAATTCTCCGCGCAGAGGACACGCAACCGCGCGTGTCGCACGGGGAACGTCATTCCACTTTATTTGGGTTAAAGATCAGTGGGGGAAGCAGACTGTGAACATCAGGATCACTGGCGGTCACAGAATAAGCAGTGAGAGTCTCACCATTTAT
>JBQMQB010000249.1:0-3968 GCA_052172715.1 Giesbergeria sp.
CTTCGATGAGGGCGTGGCCGGTGAGGCGCTGGCCGGTCATGCCGAAGGGGTGGCCCACAGCAATGGCGCCGCCATTGACGTTGAGCCTGTCAGCCGGAATGCCCAGCTTGTCGCGGCAGTAGATCACCTGCACGGCGAAGGCTTCATTCAGCTCCCACAGGTCGATGTCGTTGATGGTCAGGCCCAGACGCTTCAAGACCTTGGGGATGGCGAACACGGGGCCGATGCCCATTTCATCAGGCTCGCAGCCGGCCACGGCAAAGCCGAGGAAGCGACCCAGGGGCTTCAGGCCTTTTTGCTCGGCCAGTTTTTCGTGCATGACGACGGTGGCGCCAGCTCCGTCAGACAGCTGGCTGGCGTTGCCCGCTGAAATCAAACCACCGGGCAAGGCCGAGCGCAGGTCTTTGATGCCGTCGTAGGTGGTGCCGGCGCGGATGCCTTCGTCGTCGCTCACGGTGACCTGCTTGGTCGTCAGGCCCATGACCTTGTCGGCCACGCCCATGGTGACGGTGATGGGGGCGATTTCGTCTTTGAACAGGCCTTTTGCCAACGCGTCGCTGGCCTTTTGCTGGCTGCTGGCGCCGTATTCGTCCATGGCCTGACGGGAGATGTTGTAGCGCTTGGCCACTTGCTCGGCGGTTTGCAGCATGGACCAGTAAATCTCAGGCTTGTTCTTCATGAGCCAGGGGTCTTGCAGCATGTGCATGTTCATCTCTTGCGCGGTGCAAGAGATGACTTCCACGCCGCCCGCGACGTACAGGTCGCCTTCTTTGGCGATGATGCAATTGGCTGCAGTGGCAATGGCCTGCAGGCCCGACGAGCAGAAGCGGTTGATGGTCATGCCCGACACGGTTACTGGGCAGCCGGCGCGCAGGGCGATCTGGCGGGCGATATTGGCGCCGGTAGCACCTTCAGGTGTGCCGCAGCCCATGATGACGTCGTCCACCTCACCGGCTTCGATGCCAGCACGCTTGATGGCGTGCTCCACCACGTGGCCGCCCATGGTGGCACCGTGGGTCATGTTGAAGGCGCCCTTCCAGGACTTGGTGAGGGGGGTGCGGGCTGTAGAAACGATTACGGCGGAAGTCATGGTGAGTCCTTCTTGGTGATTTGCAATTTAGGGCGCGGGTGCCTTCGCACCCTCGCTCAAAAGTCGGTGGTAGAAGCGGATGGCTTCCGCGTAGTTGCTCGTGGACAGGCGCTCGTTGGTGCCGTGAAAACGTTTCAAGTCTTCGGCATTCGCGCGCACCGGCGAGAACTTGAAGATGTGGTCGCTAAGCTCGCCGTAATGCACGGAATCGGTAGCAGCCACCATCAAACCCGGCGCAACCAGCGTGCCAGGGAAAACTTCGCGGATGGTCTTGTTCATCAGTCGGTACTGACTGGAATCGGTCGGCGCCACTTTCGACGCTTCCTGTGCGCCAGGCAAGATGTTGACGGCGACCTTGCCTTCGCCCACTGCATGGGCCAACGCCGAGTTCACGTGGTCCAGTACCTCGGACTGGGTGTCGCCTGGGAGAAGGCGGAAGTTCACCGTCGCGTCGGCGCGGCCGGGCAGCACGTTTTCCTTGTTGCCCGCGTTCACGATGGTCAAAGCCGTGGTGGTGCGCAGCATGGCGTTGGTGCTGGGGGCACCTTCAAGTTGCTTTTGCACGACCGGACCAAACAGCCAAAGGTTGGACAATGCCACACGCGAGAAGCCGCTCATCTCTGGGGCGATGGTGTCGAACATCTCGCCGCCCACGCCGCGAATACCGGCAGGCAGCTGCTTGTCTTCTAGCTGCTTCAAGGCCGTGCTCATCATGGCGATGGCGCTGGTGCCGTGCTTGGGCGGCATGGACGAATGCCCCGGCGTGGCCAAAACCGACAGTTCCACCGACATGTAGCCTTTTTCGGCCACACCAATCAAGGCAGCCGGTTTGGACAGGCCCGGCAGGATGCCATCCAGAATCAACAGCCCTTCGTCAATGACGAAATCCAGCTGCACGCCGCGCTGCTTGAGTAGGGCCGCCATTGCCGCAGCGCCGCGCAGCCCGCTCACTTCCTCGTCAGCGCCATAGGCCAGGTACACCGTGCGCTCGGGCTGGAAGCCGCTGGCGACCAGCATCTCTACCGCTTCGAGCTGCGACATCAGGTTGCCCTTGTCGTCCCACGATCCCCGGCCCCAGACGAAGCCGTCCTTCACCTCGCCGCTGAACGGTGGCACTGCCCAGTTGCCCTCGGTGCCAGGCGCTATTGGCACCACGTCTTGGTGCGCCAGCAACATGATGGGTTTGAGCTCGGGCTTGCTGCCAGGCCAGGTGTAGAGCAGGCTCAAATCGGCTACCACCTCGCGCTTGAGCGCAGCGTGCGTCTTGGGAAAACGCTGCTCCAGCAAGGCATGGAACTGGTGGAACTGGTCGGCATTGAGCTGCGCGTCGTCGCGCGACGAAATGGTGCGCAGGCGCACGGCTTCACCCAAACGTTGTGCTGCACCCTGCTCGTCCACTGATAACACGGCCAGTGGCGGCACGTCGAGCTGGCGCGAGCCCTTGCGCAGTGTGTTGACGGCCACGGCCGCCACCAACACCAGCAAGAGCGCCAGCAAGCCCCAAAAAAACTTCTTGATCACGGCAGTGCGCCCGCGAATCAGCTAAAGCTCTTGCCTTCGGCCGCCAACTTGGCGAGCAAAGGCGCGGGCTGCCAAAACGCCTGATCGTCCTTGGGATTTTGCGCAAAGCGGTTCATGGCTTGCACCAGATTGAACAGGCCCTGCTCGCTCGCGTAGTGCATAGGGCCGCCGCGGTAGATCGGGAAGCCGTAGCCTGTGAGGTAGACCATGTCGATATCGCCAGACTTGCTGGCAATACCGTCTTCGAGGATATGCGCGCCTTCGTTCACCAAGGCGTAAACCAGTCGCTGAACGATTTCTTCGTCAGAAATTTTGCGCGGCGTGATGCCGAGTTCCTTGCGGTGGTCTTCAATCATCTTGTTGACCAAGTCACTCGCAATCGCATCGCGCTTGCCCGCCTGATAGTCGTACCAGCCGGCGCCCGTCTTCTGGCCGTAGCGGCCCAGCTCGCACAGCTTGTCGGCCGTGCGGCTGTATTTCATGTCAGGCGTTTCCTGCGCGCGGCGCTTGCGAATCGCCCAGCCAATGTCGTTGCCCGCCAAGTCGCCCATGCGAAACGGCCCCATGGCCATGCCGAATTTTTCCAGCGCTTTGTCGACTTGTTGGGGCGTTGCGCCTTCGTCGAGCAAAAAGCCGGCCTGCTGGCTGTAGCGCTCGATCATGCGGTTGCCGATGAAGCCGTCACAGACCCCGGAGACCACCGCCGTCTTTTTGATCTTCTTGGCCAGGGCCATCACGGTGGCGAGAACGTCCTTGGCGGTGTGCTTGCCACGCACCACTTCCAGCAACTTCATCACGTTGGCCGGGCTGAAGAAGTGCATGCCCACCACGTCTTGCGGGCGCTTGGTGAACGCGGCGATCTTGTCGACGTCCAATGTGGAAGTGTTGGACGCCAGGATGGCGCCCTGCTTGCACACGGCGTCGAGCTGCTTGAACACGGCTTCCTTGACGCCAATTTCCTCGAACACGGCTTCGATGACCAGGTCCGCATCCTTCAGGTCGGCGTAGTCGAGCGTGGTGCTGAGCAAGGCCATGCGCTGCTCGTACTTGTCCTGCTTGAGCTTGCCTTTTTTGACTTGGGCTTCGTAGTTTTTCTTGATCGTGGCCAAGCCGCGGTCGAGGGCCTCCTGCTTCATCTCCAGCATCTTCACGGGGATGCCGGCGTTCAAGAAGTTCATGGCAATGCCGCCGCCCATGGTGCCGGCGCCGATCACGCCCACGCTCTTGACGTCGCGCTTGGGCGTATCCGAAGGCACGTCAGGGATCTTGCTGGCCGCACGCTCGGCCATGAACAGATGGCGCAGCGCGCGCGACTCGGGCGTCCACATCAGGTTGATGAACAGCTCGCGCTCGACCA
>JBQMQB010000250.1:0-3932 GCA_052172715.1 Giesbergeria sp.
ACATCGACATGGCGCTGCTCGACGTGGGCATGGCCATCCTGGCCAACCAGGCGGCAGGCTTTCTTGCCTCCGGCGTCGCGCCCCAGCGCCAGGGCAACAGCCACCCAAGCCTGGCGCCCTACCAGGACTTCCCCACACTCAATGGCTCCATGCTGCTGGCCATTGGCAACAACGGCCAGTTCGCCCGCTTCTGCCAGGCTGCTGGCCACCCGGAGTGGGTGCAGGACGCGCGCTTTGCCAGCAACACGCTGCGTGTGCGCCACCGCGCCGACTTGATTCCCGCGATGGAGACGGTGACGCGCACACGCAGCACGGCAGCGTGGATTGCCCTGCTCGAAGACAAGGCCGTTCCCTGCGGCCCGATCAACACCCTGGCCCAGGCATTTGACGATGCGCAGGTGCAGGCACGTGGCCTGCGTGTGGCACTGCCCCGCGATGCGGGCGACGGCATCACGCAAATCGTCGGCGTGGCCAGCCCTCTGCGGCTGTCAAGCAATCCGCCAGTGCTGCGCCACGCCCCGCCTGCACTCGGCCAGCACACCGACGAGGTATTGGCGGAACTCGGACTGGATGCCGCACGCATTGCGGCGCTGCGCGCCAGCGGGGTGGTGTGAGTATTTGAAATGCGTGAAATACTGGCGCCCATTGCATTGCACAAGAAAGGTGCGCCATGTCTACCTTCAAGGTCGGGGACCATGTCCGCTGGAACTCCGAAGCCGGTCATGTCAGCGGCCACATCACCAAGGTGCACACGCAGGATTTTGATTACAAAGGCCACACCCATCGCGCCAGCGAGCAGGAGCCGCAGTACGAGATCAAGAGCGACAAGACCGACCACATCGCCGCGCACAAAGGTACGGCGCTGCAGAAAATCTCCCAATAGCGCCTGAAAGAAGCGCGCCCGAGCAAAGGAAACCGCATGGCGACGTACACGGCAGAAGTGGTGTGGCAGCGAGGCAGCCAGGATTTTTTGGACAACCGCTACAGCCGCAAGCACATGCTGCGCTTTGACGGCGGCGCCGAGGTCGTCGGCTCATCGTCGCCGCACGTGGTGCGGCTGCCGTACTCAGACCCTGCCGGCGTGGACCCAGAGGAAGCCTTCGTGGCTTCGCTGGCAAGCTGCCACATGCTGTGGTTTCTGTCGCTTGCGGCAGAAGGCGGCTATTGCGTGGACCACTATGCGGACGCCGCCAGCGGCGTTATGTCCGAAAATTCCGAGGGAAAGCTGGCGATGACCAGCGTCACATTGCAGCCCGTCGTGCAGTTCTCGGGCGAGCTTCGCCCCACGGCTGACGGGCATGCCGCCTTGCACCACCGCGCCCACGATGCCTGCTTCATTGCCAATTCGGTGCGCACTGAGGTGCATTGCGAGCCCCGTTTGGCTCCAGAATAAGTCCGCGCCAATAAGCCCTGCATAGCCTAGAATTTGCCGACGCACCCAGCTGCGCGAAAGAAGCACCATGGCCACAAAAAAGAGCGATATCGACGAACGCACCAGCCTGACAGGCTCCAACAAGTTCGAGCTTCTGCTGTTCAGGCTTGGCACCGACAGTGCCCTGGGCCAATCAGAGCTCTTTGGCATCAATGTGTTCAAGATCCGCGAGATTGTGGCCATGCCGGCCATCACACCCATCGTGGGCGCATCGCAGCATTCGCTTGGGGTGGTGAACCTGCGCGGCCAGGTTATTCCGGTGCTCGATCTGCCCTCCATCGTGGGCTGCACGCCCGTGACCGGCCTCAACATCATGCTGGTGACCGAATTCGCCCGCACGACACAGGCATTTGCGGTCGAATCGGTGGAAGACATCGCCCGTCTCGACTGGAACCAGGTCATGTCAGCTGAATCCAGCGGGGCGGCGGGCCAGCTCGTCACCAGCATTGCACGGCTCGACGGCAACACCGACAGCACGCGGCTGGCCCAGGTACTCGACGTCGAAGCCATCTTGCAGATGATTTCCCCCTCTGACGAGCACCAGGTGGACCCACAGAAAGTGGGCTCCAAGCTGCTGCTCAAACCCGGCACCATCGTGCTCGCCGCCGACGACTCGTTCGTGGCACGCTCCCTGATTGAGCAAGAGCTCAAGGTCTTGCAGGCCCCCTACGAGATGACCAAGTCTGGCAAGGAGGCCTGGGACCGGCTCAACGCCATCGCCACTGCCGCCGAAGCCGAAGGCAAAACGGTGCTCGACAAGGTGGCGCTGGTGCTCACAGATCTCGAAATGCCCGAAATGGACGGTTTCACGCTCACGCGCAACATCAAGCAAACCGCGCGCTTCAGCGGATTGCCTGTGGTCATTCACTCCTCTCTGTCGGGCTCGGCCAACGAAGACCATGTGCGCAGCGTCGGCGCAGACGGCTATGTCGCCAAGTTCGTCGCCGAAGACCTTGCCGAGACGCTGCGCAGCGTGCTGCCGCGCTGACCGTCTTAGGTACATTTTGAAACATCTACCAAGCGCAAGCAAAGACTGCGCAATGTAGGCGTTGGCCGTCAACGGGGAACCCCACAGCCGCGTATAACTGTGGGTATAGGCTGCCTAGCGTGCATGTTGCACGCGGCAGCGACCAACCCCACCGGAGTACTGCCATGTCCCCGATCCGCCTGCTTCAGACCGCCGCCGCAGCCCTCGTGCTGGTCGGCACCACAGGCTGCGCCACCGTGCCCGGCGACCCTTACTACTCGGACGCGTACGCGCCCGCGCCCGTCTATGGCGGAGCAATGGTGTACGAGTCTGGATCCACGGCATACCCTGGCTATCGGGGCGACCGCCACGACCGCTGGGAAGATATGCGCGACGACCGCGAGCGACGCGCCTGGCGTGAGCGCCAGCAAGCACGCGAGCGCGACCAGCGGGAACGCAACCAACGTGCGCAGCGCGACGCTGAACGCAACCGGGACAGGGACAGAGATCAGCGCGAGCGTTGGGAGCGCCAACGTGACGCAGATCGGGCCTTGCAAGTACAGCGCGACCGTGACCAAAACCAACGCCAACGCGAGGCAGACAGGGCTTTGCAGGTACAGCGCGATCGTGACCAAAACCAGCGCGAACGCGAGCAGCGAGATCGCGCCGACCGCCACCATCGCAGCCCAGACGACCGATCACGTGTCGACAACAACCGCAACGACCCCAATGGGCCTACTTGGCTGCAGCGCATGAATGGCGAGCGCTGAAGCCCATACACGGCCAGCATCCCTCAGGAGACAGCCCTTGCCTTGCTCACGCACGCTAGCAAAATTCGGCTTGGCGGCATTGGTCTGCACCAGCGCCCTGCTGGGCGCGCTGGGTGCACAGGCCCAGGTGCTGCGCTGCACCGATGCCCACACTGGCAAAGTCACGTACACCGACTCGGCGTGCGATTCGGGCACGCGCGGCCTGGAAGTGCAGCCTCGCCAAAGTCCGGAAGAGCTCGCACTTGAGCGTGCTCAAGGTGAAGAAGCCGCCCAGCGCATGCGCGAACGCTTGGCTGACGAAGCCGCAGCCGCGCAGCAGCGCGAATCACAGCAAGTACGAGACGAACGCGAGGCGCGCCGTGCACAGCGCGAAGCGGGCGCCGTGGACTATGCCAACAGCGCGGCCTGCGCGAACGCGCGCCGCGCACTCGATGCGGTAGCGGCAAATGCCACGCGCATTGGCGAAGACTCGCCCGCCCGGCTTGAGACCGCGCAGCGCCAGATGGATTTCTCCTGCCTTGGCCCCGAAGGCTATGCGCGCACTGAAGCGGCACGTGCAAGCCGCCCGCAAGTGGTCGTGGTGCAACCGCCCGCGTGGCCAATGCGCCCCAGACATCCGCACAATCCACCGCAGTTGGACAGACCCTATATCAAGGAATGCAGCTCCTTTACCTGCATTGACAGCAACGGTAAGCGCTATCCGCGCACCGGCAAAGGCAGCTTCGACGGTCGCTGAACTTCGGGGCAGCGGAGGTTCAACCTA
>JBQMQB010000251.1:0-3923 GCA_052172715.1 Giesbergeria sp.
TGGCGCAGTTTTACTTTCCCGAAGAGGCGGCCAATGTGCGCAAGCTGGTCACCGCACCACGCGATGCGGTCGGCGAAGATGTGGCCTCTACGCAGGTGCTGGGCATCAGTTACGAGGCTCTTGGCCTAGGCGTTTCCAAGGCCTGGGGGCTGCCCGAGAGCATTCAGCGCTGCATTGTTCGGCCAGTGGGCGCGCCCCCGGGCCGGGAACCGGCCGATGCGCTGGAACGTTTGCGCTGGAGCTCCCGCGCCGCCAATGAAATGGCCGACGCCATGCTGCAGGCCGATGCAAAAGAGGTCGACACGCGTCTCGCACAGGCCGCCTTGACCTATGGAAAACCCTTGGGGTTGAGTGTGAAGCAGATGCAGGCGGCCACGGTGGCAGCACGCAAAAAACTCGTTGAACTGGCGCACGCCATGGACATCACCGTGCGCGCAAATTCCAGTGCTGCGCAGTTGCTCAAGGAAGTGGGGGATGCCCCCTCGCAGGTGTTGGACACTTCCATTGTGGAGCAAGATGCCCTCGCCGCGACGGAGCTGCAGGCGACGCAAAAGATCCCGTCAAACTTGGACGAAGCTCCACAAGATAGAGAGAAAGTCTCGGAAACCCTGGCGGCCGGCATTCAGGACATCACCAACGCGATGGTGGAAGAGTTCAAGCTGAGCGACGTGCTGCGAATGGTTCTGGAAACCATGTTCCGGGCGCTGGACTTTCACCGCATCGTGTTCTGCATGCGCGACCCCAAGACCGACATCCTGACCGGCCGTTTTGGCCTGGGTGCAAACGTGGAAGGTGTGGTCAAGCAGTTTCGTGTTCCCATGGCGCCCGTGAATGGCAAGCCTGACCTGTTCGCCACGGTCTGCGCCAAGGGGGCAGACACCCTTATCAGCGACACCAGTGCGTCCCGCATCGCCGAGCGCCTGCCCGATTGGTACCGCAAGGCTGCCGACGCCCCGACGTTTTTGATCCTGCCGCTGCTGCTTAAAGGGCGTGCGTTCGGCATGATCTATGCCGACATGGCAGAGCAGGGCGGCCTGTTGCTGGATGAAAAAGAACTGGCCATGCTGCGCACTCTGCGCAACCAGGCGGTGATGGCGTTTAGGCAGTCGAACTAGGAATTCCCCGCGCCATCACTGCTGTCGGTTTCCCGCAGTTTTGCCGCTATTCGTCATCGTCCCCATGGCCGTCATCGCGCAGACGGCGGTCGAGCTTGCCGCGCAACGACTCGGTTTCCTGCAGGAACTGCGAAATAGGGACAGCGGGGGCCACCCGAAGGCTTGGCGGGAACAGGTCGCTCATGTAGAGCTCGTCTGACAGGCGCATGCGATCGAGCCACTGCGCCCCCAGCCACGCCGGCACACCGAGCACCACCAGCGCGGCCACCATCCATGCAAGGCCAACGCGGCGGCGCGGCAGTACCGCTGCCAGGTGGGCATAGAGCCCTCCTGCGAGGACCAGCAAGAGCAGTACATGGGCGAAGCGTGACAGGGTCTCCCAGGAGAAGGCGAAGGCGGTCAGACCGGCGGCCATTTGCAACCCCTCGGCCACCAGGTAAGTGGCGCAGGCGATGCGTGCATGGCGCCAGAACTGCAAGCGGCCATCAAACACCTTGTTTGCAACCGCCCACAAGCCCGACCAGATGCCAAGCGCCACAATCAAGCCAAGCAGCAAACCGGGCAGCGACTTGAGGTATTTGGAAGCGTCGTACGTCTGTAGCCACAACGAGCCAAGCGCCGCTGCCACTGCCAGCGCCACCAGAACCGCCGTGCCTGCGGCTGTGCGCCACGGAAACTGCGGCAGGGCCTGTTCACTGGTAAGGGCCGTGTCTGAGAGGCGCAGCGAGAGGCGGCTGCGGCCGATTTCAATTGACGTGCCGTCTGGCCAGTCGAAGTGTTCGCCTTTGCCATAGTGCTTGCGTTTCAGGTCCGCGCCGTTGCGGGTTTCCAGTACCTGCACATTCACCAATTGGGGGGTGTCCACCGGCCGGTCGATGCGCAGGTGGGTCGGTGCCACAAACGGGTCGTCCAGCACCAGGTCGCAATCGAGCCCACGGCCCACCGTGATAGGCCAGTGCGTGACGGGCGCGCGCGCCAGCAACGCTCCGTGGCGATCGAAGGCTTCTATAAGTCCGAGGGTTTGCATCATGGCGCGGCCTCCCAGCGAAACGCTTGAAGGTAGTGAGCCGCCAGTTTCATACCGTTGTCGAAAGCGATGCCTTGCACATCGAAGCGGCCCAGCACGCCCTGCGTGGGTTGGTTCAAGGTCGCGGTCAACACGCTCATGTTGTACAGGCCTGGCAGCTTGCGGTAGGCCGTCATACAGACCACCACTCGCATGGGGAGTTTGCCGTCGTCTACATAGCGTTCGGTGCATTCGACGGCCGTCTGGTGGCGGTTGCCGCGCTTCACGAATGGCTCATTGCCAAAGCTCTGTGAAAACGCCCGAGCGAAACGCGCGGCGCCAAGCGTGGGTGCGTCGTACGCCTCGTAGCCCAGGCTCACCATGCCGGTGGTGAAATCCCCGGCCCCCACGCTGCTGTCGGCTTGGCACTTCGTCCGCTCCAGGTTCAAGCCGTGAAAGTCCGGGTCGCGCCCTGAGCCCCAGCAGCGGGCAAGCGCATCGTCGGGCACCGGCACGCGGTAACGGCCGAGGCGCTGCTCTTGAAATGGTGTTTTCAAAAAGCGCTCGGTCAGTAGCTGCTGGTGGGCAAACAATTGCTTTGTCATTTCGCCATAGGCCGGCTGGGTGATGGGCTGGGCGTGGGCTGCGCGCTGCACCAGCGCTTGGGCGAACTCCGCTGGAATCAGAAAGCTGACCTGTTCGCCATCGAGCCGCTTGGCAACGTTGACGCCCAGGACCCGCCCCGCATCGTCTACCGCCGGGCCGCCGCTCATGCCGGGGTTGAGCGCGCCGCCGAAGAAAATGCGTGGGTAGAAGCTGCGTCGCACCAGACCGTTGTAGGTGCCCTCGGTCACGGCAAAACCGATGTCCAGCGGGTTGCCGAGCGAGTAAATGCGCTCGCCCTGGGCCAATGCTTCGGCCGCAGGCCGAAAGCTAAGCACCGGTGCGGCGGCCGTACGGCCTTTGGCGCGCAGTACGGCCAGGTCGCGCTGCACGTCGAACGCCAGCAGTTCCACCTCGCCTTCCTGCCCGTCAATCGTGACGTACACGCCGCGGTAGCGTTCGGGCTCCAGTGCGAGTTGGCTCGCCACATGGAAATTGGTGACGATCAGGCCGTCTACCGACACGAAAAAACCTGAGCCAATCGACGCTTGTGTGTTGGAGTTGCGCAGCAGTGTGCGGATCTGCACAAGCTTGTCGCGCGACAGTTCATAGATGCGCTGGGCATCGCGCGACAGCGCTGCAGCGGGCTCTGCTGAGGCCGCCGGTGGCGGTGCTGCGCTGTCCCCTTGCTCGTGGGCAGGTGCCGGTGGTGCAAGCGCCATGGGGGCTACCGGTGACACCGCCTCCAATGGGCGAACGGCCGGGGCGCTCATGGGGGCTGCGTTCGGTGCGGTTTGAGCGTTGGCTAAGGTGCAGCCCAGCAAAAAAATGAGTGAGGCGGCGAGCCGCAATGGCCGGAGCATGTGAAAAGGCATCGCGGTATTTTATGAAGGCGCTGCCGCGTGCCAGGGCTTGTTTGAGCAACCAGGGGTTGCAGTGGCTCCATTTGCCCCAATAGCGTGAATTTGTTCGCTTTGTGCGTGCAATGCTGCGGCTGTCGTGGCCTTGTTGGCATTTGCGTTCGCGCGTCACATAATATTTTTCTCTTTCCCCTACCCATCCGCACGACATGCAAGAAGCGCATTTCTATCCAGTAGGCACACCCGATCAACCCTGGGGCGAGGCAGAGCGGGTTCAGTGGCGTGCGCGCCAAGTGCGCCAGCGCAGCTACGCACACGACGTGCTCAGCGCCATCGACG
>JBQMQB010000252.1:0-2085 GCA_052172715.1 Giesbergeria sp.
GCAGGCCCACCATCTGGTTCACTTCATCCAAGTGGTTTTGGCGGTAGTCGCCAAGGTTCTTCCCCAGGCGTGCGGAACACGCCGACACCAATCCGTCATTGGCGTCGCCAAATACCAGGCCCGTGGCGATGAAGGCCGCGTCGCTTGGGTCCAGGACGTTGGTCAGGTTGCGTGTGCCGGTCCACGAGTAGTAGCGCACGCCAGACACCAGTTCAGCGCCGTTGCCGCAGCCGCTGGTCGGCACGCCTGCACCAAAACGCTGGTTGAAGCGCGCCGAGCCTGCGGTGGTCAGTGAATCGAGTGCGGCAGTGGGCATTTGCGGCAGGCCTGTGCCACCCGAGGCAATGTTGATCAGCGTGACCAGTGCACTGGCCGCGCCTCGCGCAATGGCCTCGTTCACGCTGCCGGGAGGGGCTGCGCCGCGCAGCACGTCGGCCACGCGTGAGCCGCGGTTCGCGCCGCCCACGGAGGTGACAGAGGCCACAAGCTGCGGTGCCACGCCGGCCACGTACCGAGCCGTAGGGCTGCCGTGGGAGTGCCCGATCAGGTTCACCTTTGAGGCCCCGGTGACCGCCAGGATGTTGCGCACCTGCGCCAGCAATTGCTCTCCCCGCACTTCGGTGCTGTTGGCTGCCGACACCTGGGCCACAAACACCTTGGCGCCGCCGCTGCGCAGGGTGTCGGGAATGCCATAGAAGTAGTCGACCCCGAACAGCGAATCAAAGCCGAACAGGCCGTGCACCAGCACGATGGGGTAGCGAGTCTGCGTGAAATCGCTCTTGGCCTGGGCCATGGGTGCCGCAAAGCACAGCAGTGCAAAAACGAAAAACAGACGCCGACGCAGGCGTGCGAAGAAAGTGGTCATCAAGGTCTCCTGGTTTTTAGTGCGACTCCAGCTCGCGATAGGCTGCATTGCCATCGAATGCGTGAAGGAGAAAAGCGCTTTTTCGTGGAGCAAAAACGAACGGTCGTTCACTTTTGCCGTCAAAATTGTTCTATTTCCTTAGGCCGTGGCCTATCCGCAATAACCCGCGAACATCGCTGGTTTCGATTCGGCGCATCGCAAAAGTCCTGGTGTCACATAGGCATAACGCGATAAAGTCGTGCGCCATGCATACCAAAGACGCACTCGACAAGCTCGACCGCTCGATCCTGCGCTGCCTTCAAGCCAACGGCCGCGAAACCTACGATGTGATTGGCGAACAGGTAGGGCTTTCCCCTAGCGCAGTGCTGCGCCGCGTCAAGCGCCTGGAAGACGCGGGCGTCATCGACCGCTATGTCGCTTTGGTCAAGCCAGAATCGGTTGGGCTTGGGCTCACCGCCTATCTCAACGTGCGGCTGGAAAAGGCGACCGAAAGCCACAAGCGCAACCCCATGGACGTGTTTCGTGCGGCCGTACAAACCTGGCCTGAGGTGGTCGAATGCGCTTCCCTCACCGGCGAAATGGACTATCTGTTGCGTGTGGTGGTGGCCGACATGGCGCACTACAGCCGGTTCATCATGGACACCTTGCTCAAGCACCCGAGCGTGCAAGACTGCAAGACCAGCTTTGTGCTGGACCATGTCAAGGCGACCACGGCTGTGCCTGTGTGACGCAGTTTTGTGCCTGCGCCTTTTCGTGTGGCCTCGTAACACCTTGAATCATTAGCAATTCGGCGGGCCTCTCTAAATTGCTGCAATGCAGCAATTAGTGCTTGGAAAGCGCTCGCAATGCGCCTACATTGGCTTCATGACTGAAACCAAAGACTGGATCCAGGCGTCGTGGAACACGGGGTTGGACTTGCTTCGCGTTCCTACGGCGAAACTTTCAGACGCCGCGAACAGGACACTCATGGTGCCTATTCGCTCGCTCGGCCCCGCGCACCGCGAGCGCATTGCCCAGCACTTGTTGGCGCTTGCACCGGCCGACCGTTACCTGCGCTTTGGCTATTCGGCCAGCGACGACCACGTGCGTCGTTACGCAGAACAGCTCAACTTCGACAGGGACGAGATTTTCGGCATCTACAACCACCGCCTTGATTTGATCGCCATGGCCCATCTGGCCTATACAAGCACCGCCGCGCACAGCGAATGCGCGGAGTTTGG
>JBQMQB010000252.1:2185-3917 GCA_052172715.1 Giesbergeria sp.
CTGAAGCAGTCGAACAGCAATACGCTGAATTCGACTACCGCCTCAAGCAGCAGGCCAACCAGTTCTGGGCCTTTCTGGGCGGCTTGCCGTCCATGCGCTCAGGGACTGCAAAAGCGGCAGGAGCCAGCCGACCCAACGACTGACGCGAGAGAGGTTTTTGTGAATTTGGGCGCCCTTGGGCGTCCAACACTACACTAGGGTTCTGATTCACTACCGCATGTCCTGCATCCAAAGGCAGTGTCCGAACCGCACCCCGCGCACGCGCTTGAGAAGGAAGACAAGCGCACCTTTCTGCGAAAACTCGTCGAATTCATCCACCCAGGTCCCGATTCCATCGAGGAACTGGTGGCCATTCTTGCAGAGGCCGAAGACAACGAGCTGATCGGCCCGGAGTCGCGCGTCATGCTTGAGCGCGTGCTGCGCATGGCAGACCGAACCGCTGGCGACGTCATGGTGGCGGCTCCGCGCATGGATTTGATCGACATTGACGCGCCTATGGATGAGCTGCTGCGCCTCGTCATTACCACCGCGCATTCGCGCTTTCCGGTGTACCAGGGGGAGCGCGAAAACATCATTGGCGTGCTGATGGCGAAGGATTTGCTCAAACTGCAGCGAGCCCCCGAACTTCACATCCGCAACTTGCTGCGCCCTGCAACCTTCGTGCCCGAGACCAAGGGCCTGAATGATTTGCTGCGCGAGTTTCGAAGCAACCGCAGCCACCTGGCAGTGGTCATTGACGAGTTTGGTCGCGTGGCGGGACTTGTCACCATCGAGGACGTGCTCGAAGAAATCGTCGGTGAAATTGAAGACGAATTCGACATCCCCGAAGATGAGGGTGACATCTTCGCCCTGGCCGACCGCAGCTACCGGGTCAGCGGCGACACCCCCGTAGAACGTGTCGCTGAGGCTTTTGGCGTGCCCGTTGTCGGCACCGACCCCGAGGACGAGTTCGACACGATCGGCGGACTTATTGCCCACGAGATGGGGCATGTCCCCCAGCGCGGAGAGCACCTGCAGTTCTGTGGTCTGCACTTCGTGGTGCTGCACACCAAGGGCGGCGCCGTGCGCTGGTTCAAGGTGACCGGCGCCACAGAAGAACTCGCTCGGCCCGATTGATGCGCACCACTGCCGGTGCTTGGCGCGCACTGCTCGCGGTCGGCGCGGGGCTGGCGCAGGCCGCATCGTTGGCCTGGCCGGGCAGCGGCCAGCCGGTGTGGTGGCTGCAAGTTCTTTCGCTTGCGGTGCTGGCAGCACTGCTGCAATCGGCTGGTCGGCCACGCAGTGCCGGTGCGCTGGCCTGGGGGTTTGCCACCGCCTGGCTGGTGGCCTCTTTTTGGTGGTTGTTCATTTCGCTGCACACCTATGGCGGCCTGGCGGCGCCGCTCTCTGCGCTGGCAGTACTGGGGCTGGCGGGGTTCTTGGCGTCTTACTACGCGCTCGCGGGAATGCTCTACAGAGTATTGGCACCTGCTTCGCGACTCGGTGCCGCACTTTTGTTTGCCGGTCTGTGGCTGCTAGCCGAGCTGGCACGCAACACACTTTGGACGGGATTCCCCTGGGGCGCCGGCGGCTACGCACATGTGGACGGGCCTCTGGCGGTGCTGGCGCCGCTGGTCGGCGTATACGGCATAGGCTTTTTCGCAGCGTGCCTGGCGATGCTTTTGGCGCGCCTACGTCCGCCCGACATCCAAAGCAGCCGCGCTTGGCTGCTGGTCGTGGTGTTGGCATTGGG
>JBQMQB010000253.1:0-3915 GCA_052172715.1 Giesbergeria sp.
GACTCGTCTCTGTTGCTCTAATCCTCACCTCACGGTGGGCAGCCGTTAGCTGCTACGCTGTCCTGTGCAGTCCGGACGTTCCTCCAGTGCCTGGTTTCCCAGATTGCACCAGCGGCGGTCTAGCGTGCTTCACAAGGGCGATTATCCCCGACCTGCGTTCCCCGTTCACCCTTGCTCCTGGCCCAGCACCATGACCACACCCTCCACCACCCATTTCGACACCTCCGCCCGCGATTGGGACCAACGCCCCATGTCGCTGCAACTGGCCGCCGTGCCCGAGCGTTTGCTGGCCCAATTGCCCTTGCAGGCCAGCGACCAGGTGCTCGATTTCGGCGCGGGCACGGGGCTGTTGTCCACCCCCATTGCACCCAAAGTGGCGCAGGTGACGGCGCTCGACATGTCGGCCGCCATGCTGAAGGTGCTGGGTGAAAAGGGCTTTGCCAACATCACCACGCTGCAGCAAGACATTTTCTCGGGCCTGCCCGGGCAGTACCACGCGGTCGTGAGCTGCATGGCCATGCACCACGTGGCGGACACCGCCGCGCTCCTGCGTGCGTTTGCCACCGCCTTGCACAGCGGCGGGCGCATTGCTCTGGTGGACCTGTACCAAGAGGACGGCAGCTTTCACGGCGACAACGACGCCAAGGGCGTGCAGCACTTCGGCTTTGCACCCGAAGCCTTGCAGGCGCTGGCCGAACAGGCCGGGTTTGTGGACATCGCGTTCAGCGAAATTTTGCGGCTGCAGCACCGCAATGGGCGGGCTTACCCACTGTTCCTGATGACCGGGCGCAAGGCCTACTGAACGGCCAGTTTCTCCCAGGTGAGCCCAAAGCGCGCCAGGTACTTGCGCAGCCGGTCGGCATCGTTCACCACTGTGCGCTGCGCGCGCGAGGCCTGAAACAACTGGCGCCCGGCGTCTGACAAAGTGCGGGCGTTGCGGCACACCTGCAGCACGGCGGCCAGTTGCAGCTGGTCGAACAGGTCGAGCGCCTGCACCGCTTGGGCGCCCAGCAAAGCCGCCAGGTCGTCGCGCCCCACGGCACCGGGCGCAGAGGCCAAGCCCTGCTGCGCATCGCGTGCCGGTTGCCACAGCCAGCGCAGGCGGGCGATTTCGGCTTCGACCAGTGCCAGAGCAATGCGGCCGCTGTCGGCCAGGGTGGCCAGCCGAGTGACGCTGGCCGACAGGTCGCGAAAGTTGCCGGTCCACAAGGCCTCGGGCGACTGCGCGTAACGCGAATACGCCGCCCGTGCCTCGTTGGAAAAGCGCACGCTGCGGCCCAGCTCGGTGCCCGCGCGCGCCAGCAGGTGGTCCACATTGGGCTCGATGTCTTCGGGCCGCTCTGCCAAGCCCGGCAGCACATAGCTCCACAGGTTGATGCGCGCAAACAGGTCTTCGCGAAAACGCCCTTGCGCCACCTCGGTGCGCAGGTCGCGGTTGGTGCCGGCCACGAGCTGAAAGTCGCTCGCTACCTCGCGGTCGCTGCCCATGGGGTAGAAGCGCTTTTCTTCCACTGCCTTGAGCAGCATGGCCTGCTCATCAGGGCCCAGCTCGCCAATTTCATCGAGAAAAAGCACGCCTTTGTCTGCCGCGCGCAGCAGGCCCGCCCGGTCGGCTGCAGCGCCGGTGAACGCGCCCTTCTTGTGGCCAAACAAGGTCGATGCCGCGCCATCGCCCCGCAGCGTGGCGCAGTTCACCTCCACAAATTCGCCCTCTACCTGGTGGCGCGCCTTTTTCAGCTCGAACATGCGCCGCGCCAAGTGCGACTTGCCTGCCCCGGTGGGCCCGGTGAACAAGATGGGCGCACGCGAGCGCACGGCCACCCGCTCTACCTCGTCGATCAGCGCATTGAAACGGGCGCTCCGCGTGGCAATACCACTCTTCAAGAACTGCACCGCATCGCGCTGCTCGGCGCCAAAGCGCTGGGCGATCACGTCGTAGCGCGACAGGTCCAGGTCAATCAGCGCAAAGCTGCCCGGGTCTCCCATCTGCTGGCGCTTGGGGGGTGAGGTTTGCGCCAGCACGCTCGGGATGCGGCGCGACTCCACCAACAAAAACAGGCAGATCTGCGCCACGTGCGTGCCGGTGGTGATGTGCGTCCAGTACTCCTCGCGCTCGGTGTCAAAGCGGTAGGTTTGCACCCAATCGAACAGCGTGGCGTAGACCTCGCCAAAGTCCCAGGGGTCGGCAATGGCCATGGGCACGAGGTTCACCGTGGTCTCGGGCGAGGCCAAGGCGATGTCGGCCCGCACCAGTTGCGCCAGAGCTTCGTGGGGCAGGGTGTAGAGCAGTTCCAGCCGCTCGATCACCACGTCTTCGTGTTGCACCAGCGACACCGTCGGGCGCCACTTCTCCCAGCGCCCCGCGCCCTTGCCCGAATCGAGTTGCGTGCCCAGAAAACCAATCACGACCTTGTTTTTGCGCATGCCAACAATCTATTTATCTAGCCCATATTCTAGTTTTATCGACATAAAAAAGCCTGCAAAGGAAACCACAAACGACTCACCGTTACAAATCAACGGCTTACACAAGTTTTTCCAAAAACTCGCAAGCTGGCACGCATCTGGCAGTACACAAAGCATCCAGCGCAAGTGGTGACCGCTCAAGGCTGGGGTTAGGACACATGTTCGCCCCACCGGTGCCGGGATTCCGGAGCCTCACGGCTCTGTCGATTCCCTGCATACCGCACTCCGCAAGCGCTGGGTAACGGCACGGCTGTGGCAGCCAATCCGAAAGGACGTGTCTGGTTCGACTCCAGGCGTGCCACCACTGGTAGCTCAGTTTGGTAGAGCCCCTCGCAAGAGGTTGTCGCAGGTTCGACTCCTGTCCATTGTTTCGGTCGCAAGGCCGAAATTGTTAAGAAACGGTCGAAAGACCACCCCCGCCGAACGCGGGGCGTGGGCCCACAGGTTGCGCGGCAACCCCAAGCCCACCTCCCGTCAGCCGGCGGCGGTTTGCACCAGACCAGGGTGCAGCCCGTGCCCGCAGCCAGCCACGCTGCCGCCCTGCTTGCAGGGCAGCAACCACGGCGCACTGCAAGGCCCGAGGCTGCGCCCCCTGGAGCCCCGCCTGCGCTGTAACGGCAACCCCATTGCCACGAAGAAGCAAGAACGTAGAACTGAAAAGAAGAGGAAAACAAAATGCTGAAGCTCCAACGCACCACTGTGAAGAAGAACGAGCGCGCCCTGCTGCTGCGCAATGGCGACTTTGACCGCGTACTCCGAAGCGGCACCTACTGGCTGTTTGCCGGCATGGACCAGCTGCGCGTAGAGACCTTCGCCCTCGAACAACCCGCTTTCACCCACGGCCTGGCCGACTACCTGATGGCGCAAGAGCCTGCGGTGGTGGCAGCCGAATTTGTGCAGGTGAACCTGTCTGAGGCCGAAGTGGGCCTGCGCAGTGAAAACGGCGTGCTGGTTGAAATCCTGCCTCCCGGAACCCGCCGCCTTTATTGGAAAGGCCTGGTGGAGGTGACCGTGCAAGTGATCGACCTGCAAGCGGGCGCCGAGCTGCCCGCCGCCCTGGTGGCGCGCCTGACACACACCCAACTGCGCCAGCGCAGCGTCACCGGATTGACCGGCGTGCTGCAGGTGCAGGTGCCCCAGGGCCAGTGCGCGCTGCTCACAATCGACGGCAAGGTAGACCGCCTGCTGACGGCTGGTGCCTATGCGTTCTGGAAGTACGGCCGCACCATCGACGTGGAGCTGGTGGACCTGCGCCTGCAAGCCGTGGAGGTATCGGGCCAGGACATCATGACCCGCGACAAGGTGAGCCTGCGCCTGAACCTGAGCGCCACCTACCGCTACACCGATGTGCTGAGTGCCTTTGCCCAGCTGCAAAGGCCTAGCGACTACCTGTACCGCGAGCTGCAGTTTGCGCTGCGCGCCGCCGTGGGCACCCGCACGCTCGATGAGCTG
>JBQMQB010000254.1:0-1558 GCA_052172715.1 Giesbergeria sp.
CGGGGCGTACTTGAGACCTCTTTTGAGCCAGTCCGGCATAGGCAGCTCACGCTCGGGAATCATGAAGAACGCACGCGCTACCAACGTGACGACCGTAAGCCCCAGCACTGCCACAAAACCGTACAAGGAATCCCCGTTCATTGCCCGTCTCCCTTGTGCGCGCGTCGGCGCAAGGCCTGCTGGCGTGCATGGCGCTGAGCCGATTCCATGCCCAAGCCTGCTGCGACTGCGGCTGCAATAGCCACCAAAATATTGAGCTTCAGAGGAATAGCGTACGCTGCCAAGGCCGCACTGGCGGCCACACCAGTGGCGACCCAAGTAGCCCTGTCCTGCAGCAGCGAAAGCAGCACACCAAGCAGTGCCAGCACACCTGCAAAGCCAAGCCCCCATTCAAGCGGCACCGCATCGGCGAGAAAAATACCTGCGATCGAGGGAATCTGCCACGCCAGCCAGTTAAGCAAAGCCGCACCCCAGAAGTACGGCACCTGGTCAGGGGCTGGCTCCGGACGTGGGTAACGTTGCATGAATGCCACGAAAATCACATCGCCGCTGAAATAGCCGATGGCCAGGCGCTGGCGCAATGGCAGAGCTTGAAAGTAAGCGCGCCACATGCTGCTAAAAATCACGAAGCGCAGGTTGACGCAGGAGGCCGTAAGCCACACCACCCACAGCGGCGCCCCCACCGCAAGCAAAGGAATGATCGAGAGTTGCGCACTGCCGGCGTACACCGCCAGAGACATGAACACCGCCAGCCAGACACTCATGCCACTCTTGACCATGGCCACACCTGTGACAAGGCCCCAGGCGCTCACCCCCAACGCGGTTCCAAAGAGATCGCGTACACCCTCACGAAACGCCGGGTCGCGCGTCTGAGCGGCGAGCCGAAAAAGCGTCAACCCGCCGCCCCTGGCGGCTCGATATTTGCGAACTGCATACCTGGTTCAAGCGCATGGCCACGTAGAAAATCGCGCGCAGCAAGCGGCTTGCCACCGGCGCGCTGCAAGCGCGTCAGCCGCAGAGAACCTTCGCCACAAACGACTGTGATTCCGGTGTCATTTACTGAAGAAATACAGCCTTCTGGCTGATCTGCATTTTTTTCTATGCTGTTAATTTCGCACTCTAGAACCTTGATGGAGTCGCTCCCCAACAACGTTACCGCCCCTGGCGCGGGCTGCAGGGCACGCACCCGCCGCTCGATGACGCTGGCGCTTTGGCTCCAGTCAATCCGCGCCTCGGCCTTGCTGATCTTGTGCGCGTAGTTCACGCCTTCTATCGGCTGCGGCGTGCGCGCAAGCGGCCCATGCGCCAACTGCGCCAAGGCCTGCACCACCATGCTCGCACCGAGCGCGGCCAGACGGTCATGCAGAGTTGCCGTAGTGTCGGCTGGTTCAATAGCGATACGTTGACTAGCGAGTGCGTCACCTGTATCGAGCCCTGCGTCCATCTGCATCAGCGTGACACCCGTTTCCAGGTCGCCCGCTTCGATGGCGCGGTGAATCGGCGCAGCGCCGCGCCACCGCGGCAGCAGGCTTGCGTGGATGTTGATGCAGCCGTGGCG
>JBQMQB010000254.1:1658-3906 GCA_052172715.1 Giesbergeria sp.
CCAAAGCTGCGCTGCACCGCCGCAGCGTCCCAGCGCCCCTCGGAGAGCGTGCGGAGCTGCTGCGCGGTAAGCACCTGCTCGGCCACCACCAGGCGGCCACTGGAGTCGAAGTCAAGTCGTTGCAACTCTCCCGGTTTGACGCGGAAAAAGAGCCGCTGACCCCTCGGCAGCGCATAGCTTGCACGCGGCTCGCCCCAACGGCTTTGCACCTCCTCACGGGTCGCGCCCGGCGTCGGCGCCAGCACCGACGAGGCGCACGCGGCCAGCAGGAGTGTCAGCGTACCTGCCGCGCCCAGGGCGCGTACAAACCGCCTAGTCAGTGTCATTCCCGCTCCTCGCGTTGGCGCTTAAGCATTTTTGAACGAATCCGGCTTCGCTTGAGTGGCGAGAGATATTCGACAAACACCTTGCCCAACAAATGGTCCATCTCGTGTTGAACGCACACGGCCAGCAAATCCTCAGCTTCGATGGTCGTCACCCGACCCTGCGCATCCTGTGCCCGCACCCGCACCCGAGCTGCGCGCTCCACACCGTCATAGACGCCGGGAACAGACAGACAGCCCTCATCCCCCAACAGCCGTTCGCCGCTGGACCAGACGATCTCAGGGTTGACGAGCACCAGCGGGCGGTTGCGCTCCTCCGAAACATCGATGACTACGATTCGCTCATGGACATCTACTTGGGTGGCGGCAAGACCGATGCCATGCGCGTCGTACATCGTCTCCAGCATGTCCTGCGTCAGCGTACGAACGCGCTCATCCACAGCATCCACGCTCTGCGCGACGGTATGCAATCGGGGGTCGGGATAACAAAGAATGGGAAGAATCGCCATAGCTAAATCATAAAGATGTCGCTATTTTCGCCACTTTTCCCCAAGCGCGCGGCCTGTGGAGCCAATAATCATTGCTCAATCAAGGGCTTGAGCAGAGAATCCAAGCTGATTTGTAACGTCTTTGGCTGCGCTTTTCCGAAACTTGGGATTGCCGCGGCATCAGTGAGGGGCAGAGAACAATGCATCAAAATTCGATTCAGCGCGCGGCACATGGGAAAGTTCTACGAACAGCATGCGGTGCTGTGGCGCTGCTTGCAGTCGCCTTTGGCACCGCACCTGTCTGGGCACAAACGCATGCAGTGACATCCACGCAGCGCGCCACGGCCGAGCAAGCGGCGAGCAAAGGGATACCCATCGCCGAGCTCACGCCCAATGCTCCCGACGTTTACGTTGTCAAGCGTGGAGACACGCTTTGGGCAATCTCCGGCATGTACCTTCGCAAGCCTTGGCGTTGGCCAGAGCTCTGGGGCATGAACATAAAGAGCATTGCCAACCCACATCTTATTTTTCCTGGGCAAACGCTCTACCTGGACAAGACCGGTGGCTTGGCGCGCCTTGGATTGGGTGTCCCGGGCGAACCGACTGATGTCCGCATTTCTCCCCGTACACGCACCGACAGCGCAAACAGCAGCGCCTTGCCGGCGCTTCAGCTCCACCTGATCGAGCCGTTCCTGGTCGAGCCCCAGATAGTTGAGGCTGACACCTTAGAGCAGGCACCTCGCATCATCGCAACGCTGGACGACCGTGTTCTGATGGCAACTGGCGATCGCGCCTATGCCCGTGGTGACGCCCTCAAACCGCTGGAAATCGCCCCTGGCGAGCCCCGTTATTTTGGTATTTACCGCAATGCCGTGGTGCTCAAGGACCCGCTTACTGGGGAAATTCTGGGCTATGAAGCCCAGTTCGTGGGCAAAGCTGAGCTGGTCCGCGGCGAAACCATCGAAGATATCCCCAACGGCAAGGGCGGCGTCACTCCTGAATATGTTGCGGCGACAGTGGACATCCAGAGCACGCGTGAAGAAGTGCGCGCGGGTGACCGCCTGCTGCCTGCCATTACGCGCGGCTTTTTGAGCTATGTGCCGCACACGCCTGAAGGCCAGGTCGATGCACGCGTGGTGTCTATTTACGGCAATGCTGCCATTTCCAACGCCGGGCAAAACCAGGTGGTGGCGATCAGCGTGGGTCGCGAGGATGGCATCGAAAACGGTCATGTGCTGCAACTGCGGACGGCTGGGCAGCGCATCAAGGACACCACCGACGCAGAGAAATCGACCATCAGATTGCCCAGCGAAAAGAACGGCATGGCGATGGTATTCCGAACCTTCGATCGTGTGTCCTACGCACTTATTCTGGATGTTCGCACCGCGGTACGTGTAGGCGACAGCCTGACCAACCCACGCTGAGAACGTGGCGGGC
>JBQMQB010000255.1:0-3890 GCA_052172715.1 Giesbergeria sp.
CCCTGGCCGTGGTCCAGCGCAATCGGCACGCGGCCATAGGTGTTCATCACGTGGGGCGAGCTGGCCTCAATCGGTGCGGTCATGCGGGGTTCTCCAGGGCGGTGCGGCAGACAATTGCGTGTGCAAAAAATGAGAGGCAATTCTAGGGCGGATGCCGAGTCAGGCTGTTGACGATTGCGCATCACAGCAATGCCCGTTGCACCTGCAGGCGTTGGCATACGTAGGCAACCGTATCGATAGCTCTTATATAAGAGTTAGAATTCCTGCTGCGCCGCAACACGTATTTTTAGCACACCGACTGCCCAGCCGATGGTCCATTCCTCGTCCAAAGAAGTCTTCATCCAGGGCATCACGTCCGCTGGCAAGACCTTCCGCCCGAGCGATTGGGCCGAGCGCCTCGCCGGCGTCATGAGCAGCTTCCGGCCGGGCGGCGTACAACCGGGCAGCCACTTGCGCTATTCGCCTTGGTGTATTCCCAAGGTCATCAACGGCATCAAATGCGTGGTGGTGAACGAAAAACTGCGCGACTATGAGCCCATGGCGTGGGATTTCGTCATCCACTTCGCACGCGACAACGACCTGCAGGTCGTGGAGGCGTGTTTGCTGCCGGATGTGCCGGCTGCGAACAAGCTCTGAGCTGCTACCGCGAGGGCAGGGCAGAGCCCCAACATCCATGAAGGTGTTGAGAGCAGAGCTGCCACGACTCCCGTCGCGTCAGGTCTTTCTCCAGAAGTTGCAGGGTGCCAGCAAAGGCGCGCTGCGCGCAAACATCCGCTGAAGTGTTGAGGACAGAGCTGCCACGACTCCCGTCGCGTCAGGTCTGTCCCCAAGGTGGCAGGGTGCCAGCAAAGGCGCGCTGCGCGCAAACATCCGCTGAAGTGTTGAGGACAGAGCTGCCACGACTCCCGTCGCGTCAGGTCTGTCCCCAAGGTGGCAGGGTGCCAGCAAAGGCGCGCTTTGCGCGCTTGGGGCTCGCCCCAACAAAAAAGCCGTCTTGCGACGGCTTTTTGCTTTGCTGACAGCGCACCCGTTTCAAACGGCGGGTGGCTGGGCCACCCGGGCTGTTTGCCTGAAGTGGGTCAGGCGGCCAGTGCCAAGGCTTTCACCTTGGTGGACAGACGGCTCTTGTCGCGAGCAGCCTTGTTCTTGTGGAAGATGCCCTTGTCGGCAATGGTGTCGACCACGGCCTGCATCTTGCCGAAAAGTTCGGTGGCTTTCGCCTTGTCGCCGCTCAGAACTGCCTTTTCGACGTTCTTCACCGCGGTGCGGTACTTGGAACGCAGCGAGGTGTTGGCGGCGTTGAGTTTCGTGTTCTGGCGAACGCGTTTGCGGCCCGACGCGAGGCGCGGGTTCTTTTTCTTGGGCTTGGTAGATGCCATTTTTGTATTTCCTAAGGGTCTGAGGATGTTGCCAGCTAAGCCTGCCATTATAGCCTGACGGCAATTTCTGGTCGCCGCTGCGCATACACTTCGCAGGCTGTGTCCTTGATTAAAGCTGCCTCCATTGTCTCGCTGCTCACCCTGGCGTCCCGCGTCTTGGGGCTGATACGTGACCTGCTCATGGCGTCGATTTTTGGCGCCAATGCGCTGACCGACGCCTTCAATATCGCGTTTCGCATCCCCAACCTGTTTCGGCGCTTGTTCGCCGAGGGGGCATTCAGTCAGGCGTTTGTGCCGGTGTTGGCGACCACGCGCGCCCAGCAGGGTGATGCGGCGACACGGGTACTGATCGCCAGTGTGGCCACAGTGCTGTTCTGGGCGCTGCTGGCCACCTGCATTCTGGGTGTGCTCGGAGCGCCGCTGTTGGTGTGGGCGCTGGCCAGCGGCTTGCGCCAGAGCCCGGAAGGGTATGCGGCAGCGGTGGTTATGACGCGTTGGATGTTTCCGTATATCGGTTTCATGTCGCTCGTGGCGCTCTCGGCGGGCATCTTGAATACGTGGAAGCATTTCGCCGTTCCGGCGGCGTCGCCTGTGTTGCTGAATCTCTCCATGATCGCCGCTGCGTGGTTCGGTGCGCCGTTGTTTCGCGGCTGGGGGATCGAGCCAATTTATGCCATGGCGGGTGGCGTAGTGCTCGGCGGGGTGTTGCAACTGGGTATCCAGATACCAGCGCTGCTGCGGCTCGATTTGCTGCCACGCGTGGGTTTGCAGTGGGCGGCGCTGCGTGAGGCTTCGCGTGATCCCGGCGTGCGCCGGGTGCTGCGGTTGATGGCGCCGATTTTGCTGGGCGTGGGTGTGGCGCAGTTTTCGCTGCTTATCAACACGCAGATTGCTTCTTACCTGGCGCCGGGCAGCGTGACCTGGCTCTTCTATGCCGACCGGTTGATGGAATTTCCGACCGCGCTGCTCGGTGTGGCGCTCGGCGTGGTGCTGACGCCCCAGCTCACCGCCGCGCGCGCGGCTGGTGATTCGGCGCGTTACTCGTCTATGCTCGACTGGGGCCTGCGCATCGTCGTGCTGCTGGCTGTGCCCAGTGCGGTGGCGCTGCTGACCTTTGCCACGCCGCTGGTGGCCACACTGTTTCACCACGGCAAGCTGGGGGCAGACGACGTCACGCAAATCTCGGTGGCACTCTCTGGTTATGGGGCGGGCCTGCTGGGGCTGGTGGCGATCAAGGTGCTGGCGCCGGGCTACTACGCCAGCCAGGACGTGCGCACGCCAGTGAAGATCGGCATTGCCGTGCTGGTCATCACCCAGTTGCTCAATGTGGTGCTGGTGCCCCGCATGGAGCACGCGGGGCTGGCGCTTTCGATTGGTCTTGGCGCGCTGGTGAATGCAGCCTGGCTTTTGCTTGGCCTATTGCGACGTGGCAGCTTTCAGCCGGCGCCTGGTTGGGCGTTGTTCGGTGCGCAGGTGCTCGCGGGCAGCTTGCTGCTTGGGGCGTTGCTGTCGTGGCTGAGCGCGCACTTTTCCTGGGTGTCCATGGGCGACGCCGGCGGTGCCCGCGCCGCGCTGCTTGCCGCGTGCATGGCAGGTGCCGCACTGTTGTACTTCGGTGTGCTGTGGCTGGCCGGGCTGCGGGTGGGCGCGCTGGTGCGGCGCTGACCTACATGTGCAAGACATGGCGAACCGCTAGGATGGCAGCATGTCGCTGAGCTTCGCCCTCCCTACGCCGCTCGAATACTTCGCCTCACTGGTACAGAGCGATTCGCAGTTTCCGCTGCTGGAAGCCGTGGCCAGCGTGGCGATGGACGAATACCCCGTGCTGGACATGCAGTCGCTGCTGGGGGATGTGGACCAGCTCGGCGCGCGGCTCGGACGCCGGGTGGCGCGGGATGCACCGGCGCTGGAGCGTCTGCGTGTCTTGAACCAGTTCTTCTTCGTCGACCTGGGCTTTGCCGGCAACGTCAACGACTACTACGACGCCGAAAACAGCTACCTCAACAGCGTGCTGCGCACCCGCCGGGGCATCCCCATCAGCCTGGCGGTGCTGTGGCTGGAGTTGGCGCAAAGCCTAAGCTTGCACGTGCGCGGTGTGGCCTTTCCTGGCCATTTCATGGTCAAGGCGCTGCTGCCGCGCGGCCAGGTGCTGATTGACCCGTTCACCGGCGAGTCGCTGTCACGCGAGGAGCTGCTTGAGCGCCTGACGCCGTTCCAGCCCGGCGGCTTGCCCGAAGGTGCTGAGCCGCCACTCGGTGTGTACCTGCAGGCGGCGCAGCCGCGCGAAATCATCGCGCGCATGCTGCGCAACCTGAAGGAAGTGCACTACGCCAACAGCGACTGGCCGCGCCTGCTCGCCGTCCAAGAGCGGCTGGTACTGCTGCTGCCCGCCGCCTGGGATGAGCTGCGCGACAGAGGCTTGGCGCATGCCGAGTGTGGCCACGCAGCGCTGGCGGTGCAGGACTTGGAAACCTACCTGTCGCATGTGCGGGGCGACGACAACACTGAAGT
>JBQMQB010000256.1:0-3879 GCA_052172715.1 Giesbergeria sp.
ACAGCGGCGCTGCGTCGGGCAGCCAGGATTGCACGGTGTCTTGCATCGAGGAGAGGCGCTGCAACACGCGCGGAGGCGGGTCTGTCAGGGCGTTGGCGTCCTGGCCTTCCATTGCCGCGCGCACTTCGATCTTGCCGCGTTTCACTTTCGTGGTCACGAGCGATCGCAATAAGGGCTCGAAACTGCGCAGTTCGTCTGGCAGTCGAAACGACAAATCCAGAAAGCGACTGTTGACCGAACGGATCTCCATGCCCAGTCTGCGCTGTGGCGCGCTGCGCGGCTCGCCTTCTGCCGATGTGGCAGGCGCGCTGGTTTGGGCGCTGGCGTACCCAGTCATGCTGTAAACTGCCATGGGACTTTTCTTGAAAACTTGGAACCGGCAATTATCCGGCTTCTCGCCCGCCCTCGAATCACACGCGAAGAACATGTCCAAAATCAAACCGGCACCTTTGCCGCCCGAAACCGTGATTGGCGGTTACCGCGTGATCCGGCGGGTGTCTTCGGGCGGGTTTGGCGTGGTATACCTGTGTACCGACGCTGATGGCCAGCAGGTGGCCATCAAAGAATATCTGCCCTCGTCGCTGGCAACACGCACGCCTGGTGAGCTGCTGCCCAAGGTGCCGCCAGAAAAACTCTCGCTCTACCGCCTGGGCCTGAAGAGTTTCTTCGAAGAAGGCCGCGCGCTGGCGCAGATCTCCCACGCCTCAGTGGTGAGCGTGCTCAACTTTTTCCGCGAAAACGAAACCGTGTACATGGTGATGAACTACCTGGAGGGCGCCACCCTACAGGATTTCATCATCACAGCCCGCGACCTCAAGCAGCAGAAGGTGTTTCGCGAATCGACCATCCGCAGTCTGTTCGACGAAGTCCTGCGCGGCATGCGCATCGTGCACCAGCACAAGATGCTGCACCTCGATATCAAGCCTGCCAATATTTTCATCACCGACGACAACAAGGCCGTGATGATTGATTTTGGCGCTGCACGTGAGGTGCTCTCGAAAGAGGGCAACTTTATTCGCCCCATGTACACGCCGGGTTTCGCCGCGCCAGAGATGTACCGGCGCGATTCGGCCATGGGACCGTGGACCGATATTTATGCCATTGGCGCCTGTATTTACGCCTCCATGCAGGGCTTTCCGCCCAACGAGGCGCCGCAGCGCCAAGACAAAGACCGCCTCTCGTTGGCGCTCGCTAAGTTGCGCGGCGTGTACTCTGACAACCTGATTGAAGTGGTGGAATGGTGCATGGCGCTTGACCCGCTCGCTCGGCCCCAGTCGGTGTTTGCACTGCAAAAAGAGCTCTCACGCGAAGGTGAGCGGCGCTATACCAAACTCACTGTTGCGGAAAAAATGCGCCTACAAATCGATACGCTGGTGACGGAAACCCGCAAGAGCGTTACCAAACCGGCAGAGGCGGCTACCGCCCCAGGAGCCAAACTCAAATGAAGTTCTCGATTTTCCAGATCAGTCGGCGCGGGGGCCGCGAGAAGAATGAGGACCGCATGGGGTACTGCTACACCCGTGAATCGTGCCTACTGGTGTTGGCCGATGGCATGGGGGGGCACCCTGAAGGGGAAGTGGCCGCGCAGATCGCCTTGCAGACGGTGGCCGCCATGTTCCAGAAGCAGGCCAAACCGCAACTCTCGGACGTGAATGAGTTTTTCTCGAACGCCTTGCTGGCTGCGCACCACCAGATTTTGCGTTACGCCAGCGACAAGGGGATGATCGATTCTCCCCGCACCACCTTGGTGGCAGCGGTGGTGCAAGATGGCAGTGCCCATTGGGTGCACTGCGGCGATTCGCGCTTGTACATGGTGCGCGGTGGTGCGCTGCTGACCCGTACGCGGGACCATTCTTACCTTGAGCTGCGCAACATCCCGCAAGGGCTTGAGCGCATCAACCGCAACGTACTGTTCACCTGTCTGGGTTCTCCCACCAAGCCAATCTACGACACCACAGGCCCCGTGCCGCTGGAGCAGGGCGACCGGTTGCTGGTGTGTTCCGATGGCTTGTGGGGAACCTTGAGTGATGAAGAAATCGCGGCAGAGCTGGGCCAAAATGGGGTGGCGCACGCGGTCCCCGAATTGGTCGAAACGGCGCTGCGCACGGCGGGCGATTCCAGCGACAACGTGACAGTGGTTGCTATGGAATGGGAAACCCCCGATGTGTTCGAGTCCACCCAAGGCGTCTCGACCGACAGCATCAGTGAGGATGTGTTCGCCTCCACCATCCAGGCGGGGCCACTTGATGGCCTGGTTGATGACCTCGACGACGCCGCCATCGAGCGTTCCATTGCGGAGATCAACGAAGCCATCCGGCGTTCAGCCGAACGCAAGCGTTGAGCGTCCTGCGTGCCGGGCGGCACGCCTTTTCCTGCCCGAACGAAAGTTCTTTAATGCCCGCCTTCATCCGCTTTGGCGACCGCGCCAGCCATGCCCTGCGCCAGGTGCGCATCACCCGCCAGTTCACCATGCACGCCGAAGGCTCGGTGCTGGTCGAATTTGGCAACACACGCGTGCTGTGCACCGCCAGTGTCGAAGAAAAAGTGCCGCCGCACCAGCGTGGCAGTGGCAAAGGTTGGGTCACGGCCGAATACGGCATGCTGCCGCGCGCCACGCACAGGCGCAGTGACCGCGAGGCCGCCAAAGGCAAGCAGAGCGGGCGCACGCAGGAGATTCAGCGCCTCATTGGCCGCTCGATGCGCGCCGTATTTGACTTGGAGTTGCTCGGCGAGCGCAGCATCCTGCTCGACTGCGACGTGCTCCAGGCCGACGGTGGTACGCGCACTGCTGCCATCACCGGCTCCTGGGTGGCCGCGCAAGACGCAGTAGCTTCCTTGATGGCGCGCGGCGTGCTCACCCGCTCGCCCATCCGCGACGCGGTGGCGGCGGTGTCTGTGGGAATAGTGCAGGGCGCACCGCTGCTGGACCTTGACTACGTGGAAGATTCTGCCTGTGACACCGACATGAATGTGGTGATGACAGGTGCCGGAGCATTTGTCGAAGTGCAAGGTACGGCAGAAGGCGCAGCGTTCAGCCGCCCCGAGATGGACGCGCTGCTTGACCTGGCACAGGCTGGAATTGCCGAGTTGGTGCAGTTGCAGCGGGAATCACTCCTAAAACAATAGCTGCTCGCGCTTAATGAATAAGCGGTAGAGGCCATTTCTTCATGAAGATAGTACTTGCATCGAACAACCTGGGGAAGCTTACCGAACTGCAAACCTTGTTCGCGCCGCTGGGCGTGGAGCTGGTGCGACAGACCGACTTGGGCGTGGGAGAGGCAGACGAGCCGCACCGCACCTTTGTCGAAAACGCGCTCGCTAAAGCACGCTTTGCGGCACGGCACACCGGCCTGCCCGCTGTGGCCGACGATGCCGGCCTGTGTGTGGACGCGTTTGGCGGCCTGCCCGGCGTGGACACGGCCTACTACGCGACGCAATTTGGCTACCCTAAGGGCGACGACCACAATGTGCGCGCGCTGCTTGAACAGATGGCCGACCTAAACAACCGCCGCGCGGCGCTGGTCAGTACCCTGGTGGCGCTGCGCAGCCCGGAAGATCCCGAGCCGCTGATCGCCGTGGGCCGCGTGGTCGGCGACATCGCACTCGCGCCGCGTGGCAGCAACGGTTTCGGCTTTGACCCGGTGATGGTCATTCCGCAGTTGGGCAAAACCTTTGCCGAGCTTGATTCGGCCGCCAAGAACAGCCTCAGCCACCGTGGCCGCGCCGCGCAGGCCATGCTGGTGATGATGCGCGAACATTGGTTCGCATGACCATCCCTCCTATTGTTGCGGCGCCGACCGCTGGCGTCCCCGCCAAGGACATCCAGCACTACATGCGCCCCGGCCTGCTGCAGCTGTCGGCACTGCCACCCCTCTCGCT
>JBQMQB010000257.1:0-3878 GCA_052172715.1 Giesbergeria sp.
CTAACGAATTTGCAAGGCCACACACTGCTTCGCAAGGCCGCTAATGGGCACATTTCAATGGCCGCACACCCAGGCAGCTTCGGCAAGTGGCAGCGGCCGACCCCGCTCACACAGCAGCAGAGGCAGGCAGCTGCTTCGCCACATCGCAGCGGTCGCCTAAAATTCGCCCCATTGCGCCTCGGGCGCGCCCACCCGTAGCCTTACCCTTTTGCCTGCCATGAGTTCTTCCACGCCTCCCAACGCCACTTCGCCCATCTCTTACAAAGACGCGGGGGTAGACATCGACGCAGGCGATGCGCTGGTCGACCGCATCAAGCCGTTGGCCAAGAAAACCATGCGCGACGGCGTGCTCGCAGGTATTGGCGGCTTTGGCGCCCTGTTTGAAGTGCCCAAGCGCTACCAGGAGCCCGTGCTGGTGAGCGGCACCGACGGCGTGGGCACCAAGCTCAAGCTGGCGTTTGAATGGAACATGCACGACACCGTGGGCATCGACCTGGTCGCCATGAGCGTCAACGACGTGCTGGTGCAAGGCGCCGAGCCGCTCTTCTTCCTCGACTATTTCGCCTGCGGCAAGCTCGATGTGGACACGGCAGCCGCTGTGGTCGGCGGCATTGCGCGTGGCTGCGAGCTCTCGGGCTGCGCGCTGATCGGCGGCGAGACGGCCGAAATGCCGGGCATGTACCCAGCAGGCGAGTACGACCTGGCAGGTTTTGCCGTGGGTGCAGTCGAAAAATCCAAAATTCTCAATGGCACCAGCGTGCAGGCGGGCGATGTGGTGCTGGGCCTGGCGTCAAGCGGCGTGCATTCCAACGGCTTCAGCCTGGTGCGCAAGTGCATTGCCCGCGCTGAAGAGGCAGGCACCGTGCCTGCCGCGCTGGACGGCAAGCCGTTTCGCGCCGCGCTGATGGAGCCCACACGCCTGTATGTCAAAACCGTTCTGGCAGCGCTGGCCGCGCACCCGGTGGAGGGCGGCGGCAGCCGCGGCATCAAGGCGCTGGCACACATTACCGGCGGCGGCCTGCTGGAGAACATCCCGCGCGTCCTGCCCGACGGCCTGGCCGCGCACCTGGGCAAGGGAAGCTGGCCACAGACTGAGCTGTTTGCCTGGCTGCAGGCCACGGCCGCCATTTCCGACGAGGAAATGAACCGCACCTTCAACAACGGCATTGGCATGGTGCTGGTGGTGGCGCCGCAAGACGCACAGGCCGTCACGGCGCTGCTGGCCGCCGCCGGCGAATCGGTGCACCGCCTGGGGCAGATCGCGCCGCGAGCAGACGGCGCGGCAGTCGTCGTCGCGTGAGCAAAACACCGCCTGCAGCGCCGCTGCGCAACCCGCTGCGGGCACCGGGGCCGTTGCCGCGCGGCGTGGCGCTGGCCAGCTACCTGCTGATCGCCGCCGGCCTGCTGCTGGTGATGTGGCACGGCCTGCTGCCTGGGCTCTTGTGCCTGTGCCTGGCCTTCATTGCGACACGGGCGCTGACGGGCTGGCTCACTCCCGTTTGGCCCGGCACCCGCAACGGCACAGCACCTGCACGCGGTGCCCAAATTGTGGCGGCAACGCTGGTGGTGCTGCTGCCGCTGGGCGTGCTGGTGTTTGGCGTCACGCATTCGCGCGGCTACATCGTCGAAGCACCGCAGCAGTACCGCGAATTGCTGGACTACATGGCGCGCACCGTGCTGGAGCTGCGCGACAAGCTCCCACCCGATGTGGCAGCCCACCTGCCCGACGGCGCCGAGGCTCTGCAGCGCACCATTGCCGGTTACCTGGCGGCCAAGGCCGGCGCGCTCGCCATGGCCGGTCGTGCATGGCTGGGTGGTTTGCTGTATGCCTATGTGGGCCTGCTGATTGGCGCACTCGCCGCCGTACGCACCTCAGCCCCAAAAAGTGGCCCACTGGCACTGGCGCTGGCCAAGCGCCTGCGGGTGTTTGCCGAGGCGTTCCGCCAGATCGTCGCCGCGCAAATCTGGATTGCAGCGTTCAACACCACGCTCACTGCCATTTTTCTGCTGTTTCTCCTGCCTCTGTGGGGCGAACGCCTGCCTTACACCCCGGCACTGATCACCTTGACGTTCGTCGCCGGGCTGGTGCCTATCGTCGGCAACCTGCTGTGCAACAGCGTGATCACCCTCGTGGCGCTCTCAGTCTCGCCGCAGGCCGCAGCGGCTTGCCTGGGCTTTCTGGTGCTGATCCACAAGGCCGAATACGTGATCAATGCCCGCGTGGTCGGCCAGCGCACGCACATCGGTGTGTGGGAGCTGCTTACCGTGATGTTCGTGGCCGAAGCTGTTTTCGGCCCGGCGGGCCTGGTGGCGGCGCCGCTGTTTTATGCGTATCTGAAGAAAGAGCTGGCAGCGGCCGAGCTGGTGTAGCCGTTACACAGCAGCGCAATGAAGATGGTCTGAAAATGACCGAAACATGTCCTTGTAGACAATAGCGTTCAGGTGCTTGCGCAGGCACCATAAGGGCTGAACTCTTCACCAGCCCAAGGACATTCTTATGAAAACCTGTCTTATTGTGATCGACGTACAAGAGTCGTTCCGCCAGCGCCCGTACTTCACCGAGACCGACATGCCCGCGTACCTGCAGGCACAGAATGCGCTGATTGCGGGCTGCAGCGCGCGCGGCATCCCTACCGTGCGGATTCTGCACAGCGACGGGCCGGAGCACGCCGACAACCCATTTGCGCGCATCTCTGGTTACGTCCGGCCGCTTGATGGGCTGGCCGCATTCGACGCTGCTGCCAGCTTCACCAAATCGCGCCACAGCGCACTCGTGGGCACCGGGCTCGATGTCTGGCTGACGCAAAACGGCATAGCGCGCCTGATCGTCAGCGGCATTCGCACTGAGCAATGCTGTGAAACCACCACACGCCACGCCAGCGACCTGGGTTGGCAGGTCGATTTCGTGCCCGAAGCCACGCTGACCTGGGACATGGTCCAGCCCGACGGCCAGCCGCTCGCGGCCCACGACATCAAGGCCCGCACCGCCACCGTACTCGCCGAGCGCTTCGCCCGCATCAGCACGGTGGACGCAGCGCTGGCACGCGCCATGGCATGAAGTCACAGACGCCAGCGCCCATCCATGTCTGGTTTGCGCTGCTGCCCGGCAGCCTGGCGCTGGATTGGGCGGGGCCGGCAGAAGCACTGCGCTCGGCCAATGCGCAGCTGGTCGCAGCGGACCAGGCCGAACGTTTCAAGCTCCACTTTGTGGCGCCCTCGCCTGAGCTGACGACTTCGGTCGGCGTGCAGCTCACAGGGCTTGCGCCCTTGCCGGACGAGCTTCCGGCACCCTCGTGGGTCGTGATCGTCGGAGTGGCTGGAGGCGACGTCGATGTCTCTGGCGACAACGCGCAGCGCCTGCTCCACTGGCTGCGGGGCCTGCGCTTGCGCCAGGGCCAGCTCGAACTGCTCACCGTCTGCGCCGGAGCGGTGCTGGCCGCCCACGCCGGGCTGCTGGCCGGGCGCCGCGCCACCACGCACCACCAGCACCTGGAGGAACTCGCCAGAACCGAACCGCAGTGCGAAGTGGTCGCCAACCGGGTGTTTGTCGCCGACGGCGCGCTCTACAGCAGCGCCGGTGTCAGCACGGGTGTAGACCTGGTGCTGCACCGCATTGCCCAGACCTGTGGCCCCGCCGTGGCGGCGCAGGTCGCGCAAACCTTGGTGCTGGCCCTGCGGCGCGGGCCGCAAGATCCGCAGATTTCGCCCTTTATGGCGCACCGCCACCATTTGCACGCAGGGGTACACCGAGTGCAAGATGCCGTGGCTGCAGCGCCGCAAGCCGAGTGGAGCGTACCGGCGATGGCCAGCATCGCCCACACATCGCCGCGCCACCTGACCCGCTTGTTCCTCGAACACGCCGAAATTGCCCCGCTGGC